>DATEEV010000166.1:0-3369 GCA_035281005.1 Microthrixaceae bacterium
AGCGCCAACAGCGCGAGGACGAGCGTGACCTGGTCAGTGTTCGTGCTGCACCGCCATCCGCTCGGCCAGCACGGGAAGGATGAGCGACTCGATGACCTCCCGATGGGCAGGGTGGTCGCGATAGACGGTGTAGCCGTCCACATCGTCGAACCCGGCCACGATCACCAGGTCGGCGTTGCCGCTGCCGATGCCGGCGTCGACGCCGATCTCGTAGGAGCGGAGCTCCGGGATCCGGCCCGGCAACGCTCGCAGGGCGTCGACGATCGCGTCCCGGTCCCCGTCGGTCGCTTCATCGCTCAGGCGGAGCATCACGACATGGCGGAACATCAGGGACTCCTCGGCTGGTCACGACGCGCCCCGTTGACGCGCCGTGGTGCCCGTGACGATAGAGCCACGCCCTCTGCCCCGGCGGACCCTCCCACAGGTCGTGCCGGAGTAGTGCGCCTGCCGGTCATCGGGCCGCCCGGCAGGTCGGCAAGGCCCGGTCGCCCTCGCGGCCCGTGCGTACTAGACCTTCGGCACATCGGGGTCCGTGAGCTCAGCGAGGAGGCTCGGTTGTACGAGATGAGCACGCAGGTCACGACGCTGGTCGTTCTGCACGGCTATGACTCCCAGGCCATCCGGGCCGCCGAGCTCGCACGTGAGCTCGACCCTGACCGTCACTGGGATCACCACGCGCCCGAGGGCCCGCTCGTCGTCACCGGCGGCGGGCGCGCCTGGTTCGACGTCGAGGTCGACGGATCGCTCGCTGGCTCGATCAAGGCGGTCCGCGAGGTCGTCGACCACACATCCGCCAACGGGGTCGAGCCCGATGGTGTCGTGGTCGTGGGCTACTCCCAAGGCGCTGCAGCGGCGCTCGCCGCGCTCGCGACCACCGGTGCGCCCCGGATCGGTCGGCTCGTCTGCATGAGCGGCTTCGTCGTCGATGGTGCGGGGCTCGAGTACGACTGGTCCCAGCTCGCCGAGACCGCGGTGCTCCTCGTGCACGGCGAGCAGGACGACGTCGTGCCGTCGTTCTTCTCGGAGGACCTGGCGACGCTGCTCGTCGACGCGGGGATCGACGTGACCCACCAGACGTTCCCGATCGGTCACGATCGATCACCCGAGGAGATCGACGCGGTCCGCGCCTGGCTCACCGGATGATGCAGCTCACGCGATGATGCGTCGGCCGTCGGGCAACCTGCCGGACGTGACGATGGAGGAGCAGCCCCTGTGAAGTTCTCGATCGCGCTCGGCACCGACCATGTTCACGCGCCGGAGCAGTTCGTCACCGGCGACGCGATCGCGGAGATCGCCCAGGCCATCGAGCGGTCCGGGCTCCACGCCGGCTTCGTGACCGACCACCCGGCTCCCGACGCCAAGTGGCTCGACGCAGGCGGTCACCACGCCCTCGAGCCGACCGTGGCATTGAGCTTCGCCGCCGCGGCCACCTCGACGTTGCGGCTGCACACCCACATCTACGTGCTGGCCTACCGCAACCCGTTCCTCGCCGCGAAGGCACTCGGCAGCCTCGACGTGCTCTCGAACGGACGGATGATCGTCGGCATCGGTCCGGGCTACCTGCGAGCCGAGTTCCGCGCGCTCGGTATGGACTTCGACACCCGCGTCGACGACACCGATGCGTCGGTCGAGATCATGCGGAGCGTGTGGGCGGGCGACACGGTCGCGGCCGAGACGGAGCGCTTCCAGGCGAGAGGGGTCCGCCAGATCCCCACGCCGCCGGCCCAGCCCACGCTCTGGTTCGGCGGCAACAGTCGGCGGTCGATGGAGCGCGCGATCGCCTTCGGTCAGGGGTGGTCGCCGTTCCCCACGCCGCAGGCCCTCGCGAGCACCGCGCGCACAGCGTCCATCGCCTCCCTCGACGTCCTGGCGGCGAAGCTGACGTTGCTGCACTCCCGCATCGACGAGGTCGGCCGCACCGAACCGCTCGATGTCTGCTTCGCGCCGTTCTCGCGGGCGTCCTACGACGAGGACCCGTCGCGGACCGCCGAGATCGTCGACGAGTTGGGCCGGATGAGTGCGCTCGGCGTGACCTGGACCGCGGTCGGGTTCGACGGCCGGGACCGGGCCGAGATGATCGACCGCATCGAGCGCTTCGGCGCGGAGGTCGCGTCGCAGTTCTGACCGAGCATCGGGCGGCTCAGCTCCAGGCGGCGCAGACGTCGTCGACGGTGGTGAGGGTGGCGATCATGCCGATCGTGTGGTGCAGCACCTCGGCGCCGTAGTGCTGGGGCACGCCGGCGACGGCGTCGGTCGGCACCACGACCCTGTAGCCGAGATCGGCCGCTGACAGGCAGAGCCCGAGCACACCGACGTTGAGCGACACGCCGGTGGCGATCACCGTCGTGACCCCGGTGTTGCGCAACAACATGTCGAGGTCGGTCCCGGTGAACGGCGTGAGGCCGTGGACCCGCCGGCTCACCAGGTCGCCGGGGTCGGGGCCGAGGCCGGAGACGAGGTCGACCGCGGGGGTGTCGCGCAGGATCTGTCGAGGGTTGCGGGCGAGCGACGCCTGCAAGGGCGTGTTGAGCGCGGTCCCGGCCCGGTCGGCGTGCCACTCGCAGATGCAGTGGACGACGCGAGCCCCCGCCGGGCGCGCTGCGTGCACCAGACGCGACACCGCGTCGAGCATGCCACTCTGACGCACCACCTTGGCCAGCTCGTCGATGGTGGCGAGGTCGCCGACGACGCCGCGCTCGAGCTCCATCGTCACGACCGCCGTGTGCGCGGGGTCGACCAGTTGATGCAGGTCGGGCACGGCGGCACCCTACGCGGGCAGAGTTGAGCCGTCTCGTTGGGATGAGGACGTGGGAGGTGGGTCGTTGGGAGCAGGGGCGCCGGCAGCGCACAACCGGCTCGTGCTGGCGTCGACGTCGCCGTACCGGCACCGGCTGCTCATCGATGCCGGCATCGACCACGTCGTCGTCGCGCCCTCGTTCGACGAGCGCGGCCTCGACGACGAGCTGGCGACCCTGGGAGAGGACGGACTCGCGCTGGCACTGGCTCGAGGCAAGGCCCGCTCGGTGGGCTCGCAGGAGGGAGCGTGGATCCTCGCAGCGGATCAGATCGCCGTTCTCGACGGTCCTGTGGGGTCGGAGATGCTGACCAAGCCGGGCACGATCGAGCGTGCCGTCGCGCAGCTCGCGCGGATGGCGGGCCGCGAGCATCGGCTCGTGAACGGCATCGTGCTGCTGCACCCCGAGACCGGGCGCGACCTCAGCGCGGTCGACGTCCACGTCGTGCGGATGCACGAGTACGACGAGCGAGCGGCCCGCGCCTACGTGGAGCGTCACCGTCCGCTCGACTCGGTCGGCGCCTATCGCATCGAGGACGACGACGGGCTGATCGCCTCCATCGAGGGTGGCGACC
>DATEEV010000167.1:0-9483 GCA_035281005.1 Microthrixaceae bacterium
CTTCACGCGCCCCGCCATCTCGGCGAGGGGCACGGTCACCACCTCATCTCCCGACAACGCCACCATCGAACCCCAACGACCCTCGTGCACCGCGTCGATCGCCGCGATCCCGAATCTCGTGCCCAACACCCGGTCGAAGGCGGTGGGGGTGCCGCCGCGTTGGACGTGACCCAGCGTCGTGACGCGGGTCTCGAACCCGGTCCGACGTTCGATTTCGGGCGCGATCGCGGCGCCGATCCCTCCGAGGGTCTGATGCCCGAAGGCGTCGACCCGGTACTCCGGCGACGGCAAGGTCCCCTCGATGGGCAGCGCCCCCTCGGCGACGCACACGATCGTCGCCCACCGGCCCCGCTCGTGCCGCCGTACGATCGCGTCGCAGATCGCCGGGAGGTCGAACGGTTCCTCCGGGATCAACGTGATGGTCGCGCCGCCCGCCAACCCCGCCCGGACCGCGATGTGGCCCGCGTGGCGGCCCATCACCTCCACGACGAGCACCCGGTCATGCGCCTCGGCGGTCGTGTGCAACCGGTCGATCGCCGCGCTGGCCACGTGGACCGCGGTGTCGAACCCCACCGACACGTCCGTGCCCACGATGTCGTTGTCGATGGTCTTGGGCACGCCCACGCAGGGGATACCGTCTCGCACCAGCTCCTCGGCGGCCGACAGGCTGCCGTTGCCGCCGATCACGATGAACCCGGCCAGGTCGAGCTCGCCCATGACCTCCCGGACGCGCTCGACGCCGCCCTCATGGTGATACGGCGTCACCCGCGAGGTGCCGAGCAGTGTCCCGCCCCGGGGCAGGTAGCCGCGGCATCGCTCGATCGTCACCAACTCCCAATCGGCGTCGAGCACACCACGCCAGGCGTCGCGGAACCCGAAGAGTCGAGTGCCGTAGTGATGCTCGGCCCTGCGCGCCACCGCGCGGATCACCGCGTTGAGGCCGGAGCAGTCACCGCCACTGGTCAGGATGCCGACGTTCAAGGGTTGGCTCATGGTCGGCCTGATCCTACGGTGCGCTCCACATGCGTTCGGCGCTGCCTGCCGGGCACCACCTCCGGCGTTCGGTAGCGTTCGACCTCGTGCCGGTGCCGAGGATCCTCCGTCGCGCGCTGGGCGCGCTGGGCCTCGCGGTGATCGTGCTGACGTGCACCGCGGCCATGTCCGGCCCCAGGGCCGCGACGGCGAGCGACGGCGGCGGCGACTCGACCCTCACCACGCCGAAGGCGATCGTGTTGGGCGCGGTGGAGGGCTTCACCGAATACCTCCCCGTCTCCTCGACGGGCCACCTGCTCGTGGTCGAACGGCTGCTCGACCTCGGTGTCGGCGAGGACGCAGCCGCGACCGACTCGTACACGATCGTCATCCAACTCGGCGCGATCCTGGCGGTGCTGGGCATCTACCGCCGCCGCTTCGTGCTGATGGGCGAGGGGGTGCTCGGCCGCAGCGCCGAGGGCCGCACCACCCTGACGGCCCTCGTCGTCGCGTTCATCCCGGCCGTGGTCGTGGCCCAGCTCTTCGGCGACACGATCAAGGAGGAGCTGCTCGAACCGTGGCCCGTGGTGATCGCCTGGGCGGCGGGATCGATCGCGATCTTCGCGTTCGTGGCGTGGGGGGACCGGTTCCGAGCCACGACCCCGTCGATCGGCGCCATGTCGGTCCGCCAGGCCGCGATCATCGGGGTCGCCCAGACCCTCGCGCTGTGGCCGGGGACCAGTCGCAGCCTGGTCACGATCCTCGCCGCGGTGGCCGTGGGCCTCGAACTGGTCGCGGCCGTGGAGTTCTCGTTCCTGCTCGGCTTCGTGACGTTGTCGGCGGCGACGGCGTACGAGTTGTTGACCAACGGCAGCGAGATCTACGACATGTTCGGGCTCTGGCAGCCCCTCATCGGCATCGTCGTCGCGGGGATCTGCGCGTTCGCGTCGGTGAAGTGGATGGTCGCCTACCTCCAGCGACACAGCCTCGCGATCTTCGGCTGGTACCGACTCGCGGCGGGCGCCGCGACGGCGGTCCTGCTCGTCACCGGTGTGATCTGACCCTCGAATCGGCTTCGACCGGCCGGATCCGTGATGCGAATCTCGCGCTCCAGCGCGAGATCTGCAGCACAGATCGGGCAAGGGCGTCAGCGTGCCGCGGACGCGGTGAGGTTCGCGGGGCGTCCGTGCTCGTCGGTCCACGGCGATGGAGGCGCCGCCGACACCAGCCCCGCTCGACGCAGGGAGCCGAGCACGCCTTCCCCGACCCAGTACGCCTCCTCGAGATGGGGATGGCCCGACAGGATGAATTCGTCGAATCCGATCTCGTGGTACTCGGCGATGCGCTCAGCCACCTCGTCGTGCGAGCCGACCAGCGCGGTGCCCGCGCCCCCGCGAACGAGGCCGATGCCGGCCCAGAGGTTCGGTGCGACCACCAACCGATCGGGGTCCCCGCCGTGCAGCTCCGCCATACGCTGCTGGCCGACCGACTGGGTCTTCGCGAAGTTGGCCTGCGCGGCGGCGACCGTCGCCGGGTCCATCGACGCGAGGATCCGGTCGGCCTCGGCCCAGGCGTCGCTCGCGCGATCCCGCGCAATCACGTGCAGCCGGATGCCCTGGCGCAGAGAGCGCCCTCGGGCCTCAGCGAGCCCACGCATCCGTTCGACCCGCTCGGCCACCATCTCCGGTGGCTCACCCCAGGCCAGATAGACATCGGCCTGCGCTGCCGCGACCCGCTCGGCCGCGGGTGACGCTCCCCCGAAGTAGATCTCGGGCACCGGCTCGGGGGGCAACTGCACGGTCGCGCCGCGCACCGACAGGTGACGGCCGGTGAAGTCGAAGGGCTCGCCCGACCAGGCACCCCGGACGACGGCCAGGAACTCCTCGGTGCGTTCGTAGCGCCCGTCGTGGTCGAGCTCGTCGCCGAAGCGCGCCATCTCGGTCGGGTCCCCGCCGGTGACGACGTTCAACAGCAGTCGCCCACCGGACATCCGCTGGAACGTCGCGGCCTGCTGCGCGGCGAGCGTCGGGGTGATGGACCCGGGCCGGAACGCGACGAGGAATCGAAGGCGCTCGGTGTGCGCCAGCAGCGCGGCCGTCGAGATCCAGGCGTCCTCGCACCACGTCCCCGTCGGGGTCAGTACGGCGTCGAACCCCAGCTGCTCCGCGGCGCGGGCGACCTGGGCCAGGTACTCGATCGTGGGTGGCCGCCGGTGCCCGTCGGCACCCGAGGCGACGACGTCGCGGCTGTCGCCCGCGGTCGGGAGGAACCAGTGCACCTTGAGCACGGGCGACACGTTAGGGGCGGCGCGCAGACTCTTCGGCGGCGGAGCTCAGGGGTCCTTGGGCAGGCCGAGCAGGCGTTCGGCGATGACGTTGCGTTGGATCTCGCTGGTGCCCCCGGCGATCGACAGGGCGCGGTTGCCCAGGAAGCCCGCGGTCCACACCGCGCCGTCACCGTCGACGACGGCCCCCTGCGGGCCGAGCAGGCCGAGGCCGACCTCCTGCACCAGCTGCTCGTGCTCCACGCCGAGCAGCTTGCGAACGCTGGCCTCAGGGCCGGGCTGGGCTCCACCGAGGGCACGAAGGGTGGTGCGCACACCGAGCATCGACACGGCGTGGGCCGTCGCCATCAGCTCGCCGAGACGGTCGGTGAGCAGCGGGTCCTCCGCGAGGCCGCACCGGTCGGCCAGGTCGAACAGCGCGGCCACACCGGGACCGAACGACGACCCCGACGACATCGACACCCGTTCGTTCGCCAGGGTCGTGCGCGCGCACTCCCAGCCGCCGTCGACGGGCCCGACCACGCAGTCGTCGGGCACGAACACGTCGTCGAGGAAGATCTCGTTGAACATGGCCATGCCGGTCAGCTCGCGCAGCGGTCGGATGTCGATGCCGGGCGTGGACATGTCGAGCATGAAGCAGGTGATGCCGCGGTGCTTCGGTGCGTCGGGATCGGTCCGAGCCAGGCAGATGGCCCAGTCAGCCTCACGGGCCATCGTCGTCCAGACCTTCTGGCCGGTGATCGACCAGCCGCCCTCGACCCGAGCGGCGCGTGTCGATAGCGAGGCGAGATCGCTGCCCGCGCCGGGCTCGGAGAACATCTGGCACCAGCGCAGGTCACCCATCAGCGACGGCATCACCCATCGCTCACGTTGGTCATCGGTGCCATGGGCGATGATCGTGGGCAGCACCCAGGCGGCGACCTGCAGGTGGCGCCGACGGATCCGGGCCCGGGCGAACTCCTGGTCGATGACCAGCTGGTGCAGTGGCGACGCGTCGAGCCCGTAGGGCGCAGGCCAGTGCGGCACGAGATAGCCCGCCGACGCGATCGACTCGTTCCATGTCGACTTGTCGTTCGCGACGAGCGCTTCGACGAACTCCCGCACCTGCTCGCGCACCGTCTCGGCTTCGGCGGGAAGGTCGAGTGCGAGCTCGCGTTGCTCCCCGTCGCGGACACGGGCGACCAGGTCTGCCCGCCAGTGCGCCTCGCGCGGGAGCAGCTGATGCGTGGCAGTGGCGCGCTTGAGGAAGAGGTGCGCGTCGTGCTCCCACGTGTAGCCGATGCCACCGAGCACCTGGATGCAGTCCTTCGCCGCCCGGAACGCCGCGGCCGGCGCCCACGAGTTCGCTGCCGCCACGGCGACCCCGGCACCGTCGTCGCCGGCGTCGACCGCGAGCACCGCGTCCCACACCAGCGCCCTCGCGGCCTCGACCGCGACGAGGGCATCAGCGCAACGGTGCTTCACCGCCTGGAACTGACCGATGGGTCGACCGAATTGAATCCGGTTGGCCGCGTACTCGGCCGCCGTGTCGACGCACCACGACGCCACACCCACAGCCTCGGCCGATGCCAGCAGCGTGGCCATCGACACGATCTCCGCGTCGATTGACAGCATCCGGGTCGGGTCCAAAGCGATGCCCTCGGGCAGGACGATCGTGGCGAGCTGCCGGGTCGTGTCGAAGCTCGGGAGCGGCACCACCTCCACCTCGTCGCGATCGACGATCAGCCACCGCGCCTGCCCGGAGCCCTCGATCGGGATCACGAACCGGTCCGCGGTGGCCCCGCCCCACACCGGTCCGCCCGGCTCGAGACCGAAGCCTCCGGCGAGGGTGCCGTCGATCAGCGCTCGGGACGGCGTCGGGTCCGGCGCCCAACGATCGATGGCGGTGGCGGCCACCACCGTCGGGAGGAAGGGGCCGGGCTGGCAGGCGCGCCCGAGCTCCTCCAGGACGACGGCGAGCGTCGCGAGACCGGCCCCCGATCCTCCGTTCGCCTCCGACGCCGCGAGGCCGATCCAGCCCAGCGCGGCGAGCTCGGCCCACGTGTCGTCGCGTTCGCCACGATCGCCGTCCGCGACGGCGCGTGCCGCGGCGAGCACCTTGCGGTCGGAGGTCCAGCGACGCACGGTCGTGGCCAGCTCGACATGGTCGTCGGTGATGGCGATGGACATCAGCCGCGAATCTCCTCTGCGTGCAGGGCGCGGGTCGGACAACCCTCTACCGCGTTGTGCACGGCGTCTGGCGGGTCGCCGTCGGGATCGAGGACCACCGCGATCATGTCGTCGCCGAGGTCGAAGGTGTGCGGTGCCTGGAACGCGCAATTGCCGGAGCCCATGCACCGTTCGCGGTCGATCGTGATCCTCATGGTGTCGTCACCTCCGGGAGCGGGTGGCGGAAGAGCGCAGCTGCATTGAGATGGGTCAGCTTCCGTTGGTCCTCGACGGGGAGCTCGCCCAGCCGATCGGCGAGGAACGTCTGGGTGTCGGGCCAGGTCGAGTCGGCATGGGGATAGTCGACCTCGACCATGATGTGGTCCACGCCGATCCGGTCGCGGATCGGCCAGATCGACGGGTCGTCGAGCGAGCAGAACCAGAAGTTTCGCAGCAACGTCTCGGTGGGGCTGAGCTCGGTTCCCGGCCACGCCCGACGGCCATGCCCCGACCACTCGTAGATGTAGTCGAGCCGGTCGCACAGCATCGGCACCCAGCCGATCCCCCCTTCGGACATGGCGATCCGCAGCCCGGGATGGCGCGTCGGCAGGCCCGACCACAGCCAGTCGACGCACGCGGTGAGCGACATCGAGGAGAACAGCGTGGCGGCGAGCTCGACGAGCGGGCCGTCGAGGGGCATGTCCATCATCCCGGAGCTGCCGACGTGGAGGCACACGACGGTCTCCGTCTCGACGCACGCCTCCACCACGGGGTCCCACCATCCCGAATGCAGGCTGGGGAAGCCCAGTCGCTGGGGCTGTTCGGGCAGTGACACGGCGCGGAACCCGCGTGCCGCGTTGCGGCGGATCTCGGCTGCGGCGTGGTCGGCGTCGGCGAGGTAGACGATCCCGCAGGGGATGAACCGATCGGGGAACGGGGTGCACCACTCCTCGGTCAGCCAGTCGTTCCACGCCCGCACACACGCCTGTCCGAGTGCCGGGTCGGAGCAGGTCGAGTACACGGCTCCGCAGAACCCGGTGATCTGGGACGGGAAGTTGAGCGACGCCCAGATGCCCGCGTCGTCCATGTCCACCACCCGAGCGGCCGGGTCCCAGCACCCGCGTCGCATCTGGTCGAAGCGGACGGGCTCCATCGGCGACTCGTCGCGGGACCGTCCGACCACTGCGTTCAACCCGACCTGCGGATAGGCCTGACCATCGAAGACCCAGATCTCGTGACCCTTCGATGTCGTTCGCACGTACGGGGCCCGGTCCACCAACGCCGTCGGCATCCGCCCCTCGAAGAGGTGGGCGGGCTCTACGAGATGGTCGTCGACCGAGATCACCGTGTAGCGGTGTGCGGCGGGGCCGGTCGGTGTCGGTGCCACCGTCAACTCCCCTTTCGGTTCGCGGCGTCCACCAGCTCGCGGTAGCGCTCGTAGCGAGCGGCGCCTGCCGGCACCCACCGGTCCTGCGGCTCGACGCGGTGACCGACCTGCGCCCATCGGGCGGCGGTCTGGCCCGCGGGCTCCAGCCCGGCGGCGACACGGCCGAGATAGGCCGCTCCGAGCGCCGCTCCCTCCGGCACGGCGACGACATCGCAGGGCAGAGCCGTCACATCACTGATGGCCGCGACCCAGTCGGAGTCGCGGCTGCCACCGCCGGTGACGACCAGCCGTCGCGGCGTCACGCCGGCGAGATCGAGGATGTGGCGGATCGTGAAACCGGAGGCCTCGTACGCCCCACGGCGTACGGCGTCGGGGCCCATTCCGATCTCGAGGCCGTCGACCGTGGCCCGGAGCGACGGATCGTGGAGCGGGACGCGCTCACCGCGCAGGTGTGGCAACCAGACCGGCACCTGTGCGGGATCGATTCCATCGACGATCGCTCGCTCGGCGGACGTGGTCCCGGCCGGCTGCGCCGTCAGCCGGCGGACGAAGTCGACGAACAGCCCGCCGGCATTCGAGGGCCCACCGACGAGGGTGAGGCCGGGGGCGGTGTGCGGGACGGTCCAGAGGCCCGGCACTTCGAGCCAGTCATCGACCGCCGCCCACACGATGAGGGTCGCGCCGAGGATGACCAACACGTCGCCCAGGTCGTCGGCCCCAGCGACGAGTTGCTCTCCGAACGCGTCGATGGTGCCCGGGCCGAGGATCGCTCCCGGGAGCGATGCGACGGCTCCCAGTGGATCGGTCCCGTTCACGATCCGCGGGAGCCGCTCCACGTCGTCGAGGCCCGCATCGCCCGCGACCGATGGATCCCAGCCGGCGAAGTCGAAGAGCGGCAGGGTGGTCATCGCGGTGACCGAGTCGATCGCGCCGCCGCCTCCGAGCGCCGAGTTCGCCACGGCCTGGGCTGGCCAATAGCCGGCCGCGTCGGGGTGCTCGGCCACGAGGGAGGCCAGGAACCGGACCAGCTCGCCCGACTCGCTCGGGTTGTCGGCCGGGTTGCCGCCAGCTCCCCGAGCGTCGCCGTAGAGGAGGCCGTCGGAGCACGGCACGCCATCAGCTCCCACCGCGCACAGCGACGGCACCATCGCCGACACGTTCACCGCCGCGATGGACTCGGGCGCGCCGAGCGTCGTCACGATGTCGTCGAGGGCCCGCCGGGGCCCCTCGTACCAGGCCGCGGACGCGTCATGAGCAAGCTCGCCGGCGTGCGAGGCCGCGAGCCGGTGCGGGACCCGCGTCCGAGCGAGCACCGTGCCGTTCTCGTCGGCGGCGACCGCCTTCACCGAGGTCGTGCCGATGTCGATGCCGACGCTCACCGCCGGAGGATCGCCAGACACCCTGCCCCCTTGGACCTGACGTGCGTGTCAGGTCAGGGTAGCCGAGGGCCGACTGTCCCTCGACGACGGGACGACATGCTGCTCATGAGCGGGAGGCGGCCGCGATCAGGGTGTGGCATGTGTAGCGTCCGGCCGACTTCACAGGGGGATTTCGACGTGCCGAACTACGGACCTGAGGTGTTGGGGCCACCGCCTCGCGAGCCCGACCAGCAGCATTGGGATCCCGAGACCCAGACCATGGACCCCCAGCAGCGTCGCGAGCTGCAGCTGGTCCGGCTGCGCGAGCTGGTGGGAAAGGTGCTCGACCGGGGCGTCGGGCTCTTCGGCCGCAAGCTCGCCGACGCAGGGATCACCTCGTCGAACGACATCCGCGACCTCGACGACATCAACGCCATCCCCACCACCCTGAAGCAGGACCTGCGCGACTCCGAGGCCGAACACCCACCGATCGGCGACTACCGGTTCACCCCGCTGTCGGAGTGCGTCCGCATCGGCCAGTCCACCGGCACCACCGGCACCCCCACCGTCAGCGTGCTCACGCGCCACGACCTGTGGCTCGAGTACGAGTCGGCGGCCCGCAACTGGTGGCGCAACGGTTGGCGGCCCGGTCAGGTCGTCACGCACTGCCATCCCGCGTACATGTACGGCGGCGGGCTGATGATGTCCGGCACGCTCGAGTACTTCGGCTTCCTCAACCTGTGGGTCGCCCCGCCCGACACCGACGAGATCGCGGAGGAGGGCATCAAGGTCTGGCAGCGGATCCACCCGGACGTGCAGCTGGTAGCGCTCTCGCAGCACCGCTTCCAGGAGGTCGCCGCGAAGATGGGCGTCGATCTGGTGGAGGACTGCGGGTTCCCGCAGTTCATGATGGGCGGCTTCGGCCGAGGGCTGATGCCGCTCATGACCTCTGGCGTGGAGTGCTACGCCTATCTCGCCGGGCCGGACACCGTGTGCAGCGGTGCTCACGTGCACGAGGACTGGGCCATCGCGCAGGCGATCGACCCGGCCACGGGCCGCGACGTGCCCGATGGGCAGTGGGGGAACCTCGTCGTCACCACGCTCGACCGCGACAACGGCCTGCTGCGGTATGACCTGGAGGAGGCGGCCATGTTCGAGCCGGCGGACTGCCCCCTCGGCGAGACCGGCAAGATCGGGTTCTGGGGTGGGCGCTTCAAGGATCTCCTGTCCTGCCAGGGCGTCCATTTCCAGGTGATGGACCTGGAGAAGGCGATCGCGGCCGCGGCACCCGAGCTGCGCGAGCCCACCCTCGAGTTCGAGGTCGTCAACCCGAA
>DATEEV010000168.1:0-5498 GCA_035281005.1 Microthrixaceae bacterium
TGGTGATCTTCACCGCGTTCACCATCGCCGGCTACCCGCTCGTGTGGCCGCTGTTGTGGCTGTTGCCGTGGATGACCGTGTGGCGTGTGCTGAACCGACTTCGCGCCATCGCCGAGCACGGCGGGATGCAGCGATCCACCGACCGACGGCTCACCACGCACCACGCCCGCCAGTCGCGCTCGGCGCGCTTCTGGATCGTTCCGTTCAACACCGGGTGGCACCTCGCGCATCACGTCGACATCGGTGTGCCGTTCCAGAACCTGCCGCGGTTCCACGATGAGCTCGTGCGCGTCGGCTGGATCCAACCAGGCCTCGAGTACCCGAGCTACCGGGCGCTGTGGCGTCGAGCGGCGTCCCGGCCCGAGCCTCTCGCCGACACGTCGGCCGACGCCTCGGCCGGCCCGGCCATCCACCGGGCTGGGTAACCTCGAACGTGTGACCACCCCGAACTCGCCGGAGCACGATGAACGCTCCGACGAGTGGGCCGTCGACGCGGTGCTGGGTGCGGCGAACCGAGCGGCGAAGACCGCCGGCACCGTCGGGTCGGCCATCGGGTCGTCCGCGCCGGCACGGTTGGTGACCGGTCTGACCCGCCGACTGACCCGCCCGCTCGCCCATGAAGGGGCGGAGGTCCGCGAGCAGCTCGAAGTGGAGACGTTGCCCGCCGCGCAGCGGATGATCCGCCAGGCGACGCCGCGGGTCATGAACGCGATCGACGTCAACTCGCTGCTCGAGGCCATCGACCTGAACGCCCTACTCGAACACGTCGACATGGACCGGCTGATCGCCCAGCTCGACATGGAGAAGCTGCTCGATCGGATCGACATCGGCGAGATCATCGACCGGGTCGACATCGATGCCATCGTCGGCCGGATCGACATCGACGCGATCGTTTCCAAGATCGACATCGACGCCATCGTCGGCGGGATGGACATCAACGCCATCGTCGACAAGGTCGACATCAACGGGATCGTCGACAAGGTCGACATCGAAGGGATCGTCAAGAAGATCGACATCGACGCGCTGGTGACCCAGACCGAGCTCGGTGGCATCATCGCCAAATCGACGAGCGGGATCGCGTCGAGCGCGCTCGACAGCGTGCGCAGCCAGGGCGTCGGCCTCGACGGGTTCGTGCATCGCTGGACCAATCGGATCCTGCGCCGCGACCCGACCAAGCTCCCGGTCGGACCACCACTGCTGGTGCGCCCGGGTCTTCCAGCCGCCCCGGCACCAACCACCGACACCACACCTCAGCTCGGCACCGGCGAGACGGTCACCACCCTCGACCAGCTCGAGGGAGCGCGTTCCGACAGCGTGGGGACCCCACGATGACGGCAGTCGACACGCCGGACCTGTCGGTCTCCCAGCAGGGCCATTACGCGGGAGTCGTGACGCGCCTCGTCGCCCTCATCATCGACCAGACCACCGCGTCACTGGTCCTCGCGATCGCGTTCGTGCTGACGGAGGGCGCGATCGACGTCGTCGTCGAGGGCGAGTACCAGCTCGAACTTCCTCCGTGGCTCGCCGCGTCGGTCTCCGCGGTGTGGTTCTTCATCTACTACGCGTACTCGTGGGCCGCGAGCGGCAAGACCTTCGGCTCGGCCCTGCTCGGCCTCCGGGTCGTCGCGACCGACGGCTCGCCCATCGGGCCTCGTCGCGCGGCGATCCGCACGCTCGCCCTCCCGCTGAGCCTCCTGACCTTCGGCCTCGGATTCCTCCTCGCCCTGGTGCAGCGTCAGCGCAAGGCGTTGCAGGACGTCATCGCCGGCACGGTCGTCGTCTACGACTGGGACGCCCGTTCGGCGCGACTCAGGTTCCTCGCCGCACAGCGTGATCAGGCGACGACCGCCGGGGTCGGGGCGGCGACGACTGCGACCGTGGAATCCGCTCGAGGCGATTAGCTCGAGCGGAGCTCGGGCCGGACCATGACCCCGGCCGGTTGCTCGGCCCGCACCGACCGGCGGGCGAACGGCGAAGGCAGCGTGTACGGATCAGCCGCGTCGAGTGACACCTGATAACCGAGGTCGGCGAGCGACGCGACCGACAGGGCCGACAGCGAGTTGCCGGCGGCGTCGATGAAGCCTGTCATGAGCTCGTCGTCGAACACCGACTCGCGCCAATGGGCGTCCGCGGTACCCGCGGCACCCGCCGACTCGACGGGGACGCCACCGTTGCCGCCGAGCGCCGACCAGGCGGCCGCGCCTCGCGGGCCCCTGAACAGCGGGTCGTCCGTCCCGGCGCCCCAGAGGAAGGACCGGTGCCAGTTCCACAGGGTGCCGATGCCGAGCACGTGGCCCATCTCGTGGAGCACGACGTCGTCGAAGGTGCCGGTCGCCACCATCGTCGCGACGTCGGCCGTGTCGAACTCCATCACACCGACGCGGCTGAGCTGGTCGCTGGAGGAGGTCAGGCACGGGCCGGCAGTACCGAGCGCGTGACCCGGCCCGTCGATGGGTCGGACGACGACCTCGATCATCAGATCGTCGATCGTGCCCGAGAACGGCGCCGCGCCGTCGAGGCAGTCGTCGGCAGGGAGGTCCACCGCGGAGGCGCCCACGCCACGGACCACCAGCTGCTCCCAACGCGCCACGGCGGCGTCGAACACCGACTGGTGCTCAGGACTGAGGGGGCTCACCGGGCGGAGGTCGATGTCGAAGGGCTCGCTCACCCCGGTCGTGATCGTCAGCGCCACGGTGGCCACGACGGGCGTGGAGTTGCCGTCGGTGACGGTCAGGCGTGCCACGTGCGGCCCGGGCGTCGCGAAGGCGAAGTTTCGACTGTGCTCGCCCTGACAGCTCTCCACGACGATGTCATCGTCGCCGTCGCCGTCGGGGTCGATGCCACACGTCAGCGAGTCACCGTTCGGGTCCCAGACGTTCCAGGAGTAGGCCAGGAGCGCGGGGGCCGGTGCCGAGCCGGCGCTGACGCCGAACCCGGCGATGAGGGGATCGGTCGGCGACGTCGGCCCACCACCACCCGGAGGGACACAACCGGAGACGGCGAGGCCGCATCCGACGACCGGACCCACGACCGCGAGTCGCCACGAACGCCGTTTCTTCTGGTACCCCCGCATGTCCCGCCTTCGCCGCCATGGTGCCCCGCCGGACACTGCTGGTGAGGTTACCCGGTCGCATCCAGCGCTGTCGCGAAGGCGGCGAGACCGGTCGAGACCTCGTCACGGGTCACGACGAGTGGCGGCATCCAGCGAAGGATGTTCCCGTACGTACCGGCGTTCATCAGGAGCAGCCGACCCTCTTCACGGCAGTGAGCGACGACCTGGGCGACGCGCGCCGTGGCCGGGGAGCCGTCGGCCTCGTAGAGCTCCACGCCGTTCATCAGGCCCAGGCCCCGCACGTCGCGGATCACGGGGTGCTTCGCCGCGAGCTCCGACAGCCCCGCGCGGAGCTGCTCGCCGCGCGCCTCGACCGAGTCGAGGAACCCAGATTCCGACATCACGTCGATGGTGGCCAGCGCTGCCGCGCACCCGATGGGGTTGCCGCCGTAGGTCCCACCGTGTGAGCCGACCGGCCAGCGCGACATGAGCGCGGCGGAGGCTCCGATGGCCGAGATGGGGAATCCCGACGCGATGCCCTTCGCCATCACGATGATGTCGGGCTCGACGTCGTAGTGCTCCACTGCGAACCAGCGCCCGGTTCGACAGAACCCGGATTGCACCTCGTCGGCGACGAAGAGGAGGTCGAGCTCGCGGCAGACGTCGACGACGCCACGAAGGAAGTCGCGCGGTGCCGGCAGGTAGCCGCCCTCGCCCAGCACTGGCTCGAGGAAGACCGCCGCCGTCTCGGCCGGTGCCGTCTGGGTCATCAACAGGTCGCGGAGCTCGGCCAGGCAGCGACGGGTCGCGTCAGCCTCGGTCTCGCCCGTTGCCTGCCAGTGCGGGAACGGCGCCACGAACGCCCCCGACGGGAGCGGCGCGTAGCCGGCGCGGTACGAGGTCTTCGACGTGGTCATCGCCATCGCCTGGTGGGTTCGACCGTGGAACGAGCCCGAGAACACGATGACGTTCGGCCGGCCGGTCGCCTGCTTGGCGAGCTTGAGGGCACCCTCGGTCGCCTCGGCGCCTGAGTTCGCATAGAAGAAGGTGTCGATCGTCGGCGGCGTGATCTCGGCGAGTCGGGCGCCGAGCTGTTCCAGCAACGGATGGCGATAGCAGTTGACCTGCGCGTGGATGAACTTCGCGGCCTGCTCCGAGATCGCCGCGACGACCTTCGGGTGGCAGTGACCGGTCGAGGTCACTGCGATGCCGGCGGTGAAGTCCAGGTACTCGGTGCCGTCGGTGGTCACCACCACCGAGCCATGCCCCGACTCGACCTGGAGGTCCGTGACCTGGAACCAGACGGGTGCGAGATGGGACATGGTGCACCGTGCCTTTCGTTCCGGGCCATGCGAACGAACGGTCGAACCCGGCGCGCGCCAGTGTGCCTCAATCCCGTACGGGCGGGGAGGGGTCGACCGGTAGCGTGAATGAGGTGAGCACGCCGGCCCTCCCCTCCCGTCGTATCGCGTACCTCGGCCCGGTCGGCACCTTCACCGAGCAGGCGTTGCTCGGCCAGCCCGACCTCGCGGCGGGCGACCTGGTGCCGCTGCCGACGATGAGCGACGTGTTGTTCGCCGTGCACGAGGGCGAGGCCGACCTGGGCGTCGTCGCGATCGAGAACGCGATCGAGGGAACGGTGAACGTCGCGATCGACACGCTGGCGTTCGACGTGGACCTCCTCATCCAGCGCGAGCTGGTGCTGCGGGTGCAGATGAACCTGCTGGCCCGGCCGGGCACGACGCTCGGCGAGGTCAAGAAGCTCATGTCGATCCCGGTGGCGTGGGCGCAGTGTCGCACGTGGCTGCGGGCGAACCTCGGCTCGATCGACCGCACCGCAACCGGATCGACCGCGGAGGCGGCCGAGCTGGTGGCGACGTCGAGCGAGCCCGGGGTCGCCGCGATCGCCAACGCCAGGGCGGCCGAGGTGTACGGCCTCGAGACCCTCGCCGCCGACGTCGAGGACCACCCCGAGAACGAGACGCGGTTCGTGGTCGTGGCACGGGCCGGCGTGCCGGCACCGACCGGACACGACAAGACCTCGATCGTGGTGTTCCAACGGGCCGACGAGCCCGGTTCGCTGCTGGCGATCCTCCAGGAGTTCGCGGCCCGGAGGATCAACCTGTCGCTGTTGCTGTCACGACCGACCAAGAACCGGCTGGGCGACTACTGCTTCGTGTTGGACCTCGAGGGTCACGTCGCCGACGAGGTCGTGGCCGACTGCCTGCGCTCGCTGCGGGCCAAGCAGGCCGACGTGAAGTTCCTCGGGTCGTACCCCGCCGCCTGCGACGGCGGACACGAGGTTCGGCGCGAGAGCGACGAGCAGCTGCGCAACGCCGAGGAATGGCTCGACTCGCTGCGTTCCCAGATCGAAGGCTGAGTCCCTCCACACGAAGGTACAGCTCGACAAGAATGCATCCTGGAGGGATGGCAGAGCGGACGATTG
>DATEEV010000169.1:0-9638 GCA_035281005.1 Microthrixaceae bacterium
CCGGTACGCGCCGACCAGCGGGTTGCCGGTGGTCTGGCCCTGGGGCGGCGGCGCCCACGGGAAACCGAACTGCAGCGACAGTGCGAGCGCTGCGCCCATCGACCAGAGGCCGGTCGACAGCAGCGACACGTCGACCGTCGTCGCCTCGCCGGTGCGCTCGCGGTGGAACAGGGCACCCATGATCCCGCCGGCGATGGTCATCGCACCGATCGAGTCGCCGAAGGCGGGCGCGGGCGGCGGGGCGAGGTACTCGTCCTCGGGGTGCTTGAGGCCCATGGCGATCCCGGCGCGGTGCCAGTAGGCCAACACGTCGTAGGACCCGCGATCGGCCTCGGGACCCCGCTCGCCGTTGCCGGTCCCGGCGACGTAGATCATCTGTGGGTTGGCCTTGCGGATGTCGTCGAGATCGACGCGGAGCTTCTTTCGGACCGCGGGCAACTTGTTGGTGAGGAAGACGTCACATGTGGCGGCGAGCTTGTAGAGGACGTCGATGCCCTCCTCGGTCGTGAGGTCGAGGCCGATGCTCTTCTTGCCCCGGTTCGAGTGCTCGAGCAGCACGTGGACCTCGGTGCCGAACAGGGCGAGGCCGCTGGAGGCCAGGCCTCGCATGGCGTCGCCGCGCTCGACGTGTTCGACCTTGATCACCTCGGCCCCGTAGTCGGCCAGCAAGGCCGAAGCGGCGGGTACGAACGTGTGCTCCGCGACCTCGAGGATCCGGACTCCCTGCATGATCTTCGTCATCGCTGCGGCAGCGTAGTCGCTGGTACCGGCACGCTCATTCGCAGCCGACGAGAGGGTCGTTTCCGCGGACCAGATGTGGGGTTCCGCTTGTCTCGATGGGCGGAGACCCGCCGAATCGGCGGGGGTTCGTCAGGCGGGGGGAGCGGGCGGGCGAGGGGTGATCGTGATCGAAGGCACCGTGGCCCCGGGCGCCGTGCGGAGCACCGCGTCGACGCCGTCGACGAGGTGGCCGACGTCCATCAGCGCGCCGGTGATCAGGTTGCGCTCGACCCAGGTCGTGGCGAGCTCGCCCACGAGCTCGCGGTCCCAATCGGCGTTGAACCCGGTCATCGAGTCGCCTTCGCCGCCCGCGCAGTCGCCGACGACCACGCGGGTGAACCCGATCGTCGGATGCTCGGCGCGCCATGCCTCGACCAGCTTGTCGAGGGCGGCCTTGCTCACCGCATAGGGGCCGAGGCCCGGCCACGGCGCGGTCATCGAGGCGCTGATCGACGAGAGGTAGAGGGCGGTGCCCGACGACTCGGAGAGGTGGGGGATCGCGGCGGCCGTCGCCAGCGAGGCGCCCGTCACGTTCGTGTCGAACACGTATCGCCAGGTCTCGGCGTCCGCGTCGACGAGGCGCACGAGCGGGCCGACCCCCGCGGTGTAGATGAGGGCGTCGATGCCGCCCAGGCCGGCGGCGGCCTCGGTGATCGCGTCACGGCACGACGCCTCGTCGGTCACGTCACACTGCATGACGATGGTGCCGGGGCCGGCCTCCTTCGCGGCGTCGACGAGGCGGTCCTTGCGGCGCGCCAGCAGTGCCAGGGTGGCGCCGCGCTCACCGAGACCACTGGCGAGGCACCGGCCGAGGCCGCTCGAGGCCCCGACGATCACGATTCGCTTGCCGGTGCTGTCAGTCATCTGCTCGCACCGTCAGTCATCTGCTCGCACCTTGTCCTTGACCGCGGGCACGATCGGAGGCGCGACCTTCCACGGCGGGATCCCGTCCTCCTCGAGCCCGACGGGGTAGTTGTTCTCGTGGACCTGGGCCCAGTGGGAGTGGTTGAGCTCGTGCAGCGTGAAGCAGGCGTTGAGCGAGTTGTAGAAGCCCATGTTGTCGACGGTCTGGTTGACCGACTCCTTGATGAGCAGCGCCGTCATCGTCGGGAGCTGCGCGATACGGCGCGCGAGCTCGACGGTGCGGTCGCCGAGCTCGTCGAGCGGGAAGACCTTCGACACCATGCCGAGTGCGTGGGCCTCGTCGACCGAGAGCGAGTCGCCGGTGAGCATCAGCTCCTTGGTCTTGCGGGGGCCGAACTCCCACGGGTGGGCGAAGTACTCGACGCCGCACATGCCGAGGCGGGTGCCGACCACATCCGCGAACGTGACGTTGTCAGCAGCGACGATCAGGTCGCACGCCCACATGAGCATGAGCCCGGCGGCGTAGACGTCGCCGTGCACCTGGGCGATGGTGATCTTGCGGAGGTTGCGCCAGCGGCGGGTGTTCTCGAAGTAGTAGTGCCACTCCTGGAGCATCAGCTTCTCCGCGCCGTCGCGGGTGCCGCCGTTGCCCTGGAAGCTCGGGTGCTGGTCGGGGCCGGGCATGTAGTCGGCGAGCTGTTCCTTCGAGCCCATGTCGTGGCCGGAGGAGAACATGGGGCCCATCCCGCCGAGGATCACCACGCGCACCTCGTCGTCGGTCTCGGCCGTGAGGAACGCGTCGTGCAACTCCACCAGCAGGCTCCGATGCTGGGCGTTGCGGGCCTCGGGACGGTTGAGCATGATGCGAGCGATCCGCCCCTCGTCGAGCGTCTCGTAGGTCACGAATCGGTAGTCCGGCATGCGGGCGAGGCTACATTGCGAGAACGGCACATCCGGATTCGGGCGACGGGGTTTTCATGCGACGACAAGGGCTGATGAGACCATGACCGAGGCGTCCCGTGGCCGGGTGCTGGTCGCGAAGCTGGGTCTCGACGGTCACGACCGCGGGGTGAAGGTCGTCGCCCGCATCCTGCGCGACGCCGGCTACGAGGTCATCTACACCGGGCTTCGCCAGACCCCCGCGATGGTCGTCGCTGCCGCCATCGACGAGGACGTCGACGCGGTCGGGCTCTCCATGCTCTCGGGCGCGCATCTCGCCCTCGTACCGCCCGTCATCGCGGGTCTGCGCGAGCAGGGCGTCGACACCCCGGTCGTCGTCGGCGGGATCATCCCCGATCGCGACGTCGAAGCGATGCAGGCCGCAGGTGTCGCCGCGATCCTCTCGCCCGGCGCGAGCGCGACCGACGTCGTCGAGACCATCGAGCGAACGATCGCCGCCCGCGCCTGATCGGCCAGGCCGAGGAGGGCGGGTGTCAGGACCGGCCGCTGGCCTGGGCGTGAATCTGAGCGAGGCTGACGCCCTGGCCAGTTCGCTCGAAGCGGCCCTGGTCGAACGAGCGGATCGAGATGTCGTGACCGGCGGCCTTGGCCCGCAGCGCGCCGACGGTGGCCTCCGCCTTCGGGGTGTGGACGAAGGGGTCGTAGCTGTACCAGCGCATCGCGTTCTGGTGCGTGATCTTGTCGAGGTCCTCGTCGGACACGTCGGTGCTGACCGCGGCGAGCTGCTCGGGGGCGTCGGGCCACGTGGAGTCGGAGTGGGGGTAGTCGCACTCCCACGCGATGTTGTCGATCCCGATCATGTGACGGAGCTGCACGCCGACGGGATCGGAGATGAAGCACGTGAGGAAGTGCTGGCGGAACACCTCTGACGGGAGGCGGTCGCCGAAGTTCTGGCCGGTCCAGAGGTGGTGCATGTCATAGGTGCGATCGAGCCGGTCGAGGAAGTAGGGGATCCAGCCGGTGCCGCCCTCGGAGAGCGCGATCTTGATGTCCGGGTAGTGCTTCGGGATGCGCGACCACAACAGGTCGGCCGCGGCCGAGCAGATGTTCATCGGCTGGAGCGTGATCAACACGTCCATGGGCGCGTCGGCCGCGGTGAAGGCGAGTTGGCCCGACGAGCCGAGGTGGATCGAACACACCGTGTCGGTGTCGACGAGCGCCTGCCACAGCGGGTCCCAGTGCTCGTTGTGGAACGAGGGGTAGCCGAGCGTGGCGGGATTCTCGGTGAAGGTCACCGAGTGGACGCCCTTCGCGGAGAGGCGACGCACCTCGGTGGCGGCGAGCTCGGGGTCCCAGAGGATCGGGAGCGCCATCGGGATGAACCGGCCGGGAGCCGAGCCGCACCACTCGTCGACGTGCCAGTCGTTGTAGGCCTGGATCACGGCGAGCGCGAGGTCCTTGTCGTCGGCCGCGGCGAAGAGCCGACCGGAGAACCCGGGGAACGAGGGGAAGCACATGGAGCCGAGCACGCCGCCGGCGTTCATGTCCTTGATGCGCTCCTCGATGTTCCAACAGCCCGGACGCATCTCGTCGAAGGCCGTCGGCTCGATGCCGTACTCCTCCTTGGGGCGACCGGCGACGGCGTTGAGCCCGACGTTCGGGATCTCCGAGCCGTTGAACGTCCAGACGTCGGAGCCGTCCTCCTTGCGGACCACCTTCGGCGCCTGGTCCTTGTACTTCGCGGGGATGTGCGCGTCGAACATCGTCGGTGGTTCGACCAGGTGGTCGTCGACGCTCACCATGATCATGTCGTCGGGCCGCATCGTTTCCCCCTTGTGCTGGGCGCCCCTGGCCTGATTTTGTCAGAGGGACGCTGACTGAACTGCCGTTCAGTTCCCTGAACTGTAGATCGAAGACTATGGGCGTCCGGGCCCCTCCACAAGCGCGTCGAGGATGAGCCACCAGGACGCGAGGCCGTGCTCACACCAGCCGGTGGGCGACGTCACGCAGTCGTCGGGTGCGCGACACATGTCCTCGGCCAGCCAGTCCGACATCGTGTGCTCGTCGGGAGGCGCCCAACCGCTGTGGTGGTGGAACCACTCGTGCGTGCGCGCGATCGCGGCCTGCGCATCGTCCGGAGGGATCACCTGGGACACGCGGCAACTCTCCCACGCCGCCGTCGTGACCGGGGCCGAAGCCGAGATGCGATCATGTCGCATGCGCATCGAACGGGAAGTCCTGTCGCTGTCGTGGATCCCCTCCGAGGCCGTCGGCGGGGCCATGAAGCTGTCGTTCGACCTCGGTCTGACCCACTACGACGAGCCGCCGCCGGACCACGTCGACGACGTCGACGCCCTCCGCGGTGGGGATCGGTTCCGCTTCGCGAATCGGCTCCGCGCGTGGATCGACGTCGACGACGGCGAGATCACCGGCGCCGGCTACAGCGGCGGAGTGCTGATGGGGACGACGACGCTGCTCTCCGGCCATCGTCTGGCCCGGACCTTCCAGGCCATCGACATGCCGGTCCTACAGGCCGAGCCCGAGATGGGCGACGGCACCGGGATCGGCGACAACAAGGTCCGGTTCGTGCAGACCGCCGGTGGTCGGCCGGGCATGCCCTCGCCGCGTCGCGTCAACCACGCGCCGTTCTTCCAGTGGAAGGGCCCACTCGTGTGGACGACGCTCGGCCTCACGATCCACACCGACGGCCATGCCGAGCTCGAGCTCCTCACCGCGAGCCAGTTCCCCCGACATTGGGTGTACGACACCGACGGCGCGCTCGCGTTGAAGTCGGGCACCACCGACTTCAACGACTGGTACCACCACGCGTTCGGCACGCACAGCCCGTGGGGTGACGAGGACAGCCCGGCGGTCGTCGCGGCGGCAGAGACCGCGCTGGAACGGAAGTTGTCGACCGAGATCATGCGCGGCGGCGAGAAGCCGGAGATCCGCAAGGTGAAGCCCGACACGGCGATCATGACCGAGGGCCAGGCGGACACCGATCTCTTCCTCCTCCTCGACGGGGTCGTGCGCGTCGATGTCGGCGGCGAGCCGATCGCGGAACTGGGCCCGGGCGCCGTGTTCGGCGAACGCGCGCTGCTCGAGGGGGGCACGCGCACCGCCACCATCGTCGCGGTGACCGACTGCCGGGTGGCGGTGGTCCGCGCCGATCAGGTGGCCACCGAGTCGCTCACCGATCTCGCCGACGGCCACCGTCGCGAGGAAAACGCCGTTCCGGGCGACGGACCGCCGATCGCCACATAGGCTCCCGCAGCTCGATCACCTCGTGCGAGGAGGAGATTCGTGTCCTACCCCCCGATCGCCGAGATCTTCGACTTCATGCCGATCGAGGATCCGGGGACGGTCACGAAGCGGCATCGACTCGTCCGAGCCGGCGTCGCGCACCAGGCGGGCACGTGCCGGTTCGGGAACGACCCGGCGACCTCGGTCCTCGACCCGAACTGCCAGGCCCACGAGTTGGACAACCTCTACGTGGTGGACACGAGCTTCTACCCGAGCATCAGCGCGGTGAACCCGGCGCTGACCGCGATGGCGAACGCGATCCGCGTCGGTGAGCACCTCGTCGATCGGCTCGCCTGAACCCGGCTGGCCTGGCGCGGCTCAACGCCGGGTGCGGCGCTTCGGTCGCGCGGAGATGTCGACGCGGCCGCGGCCGAACGCGTCGACGCGACCCCAGCGGCCGGGGATGTCCAGCAGTGCGAGGTTGCCGAGCTCGACGGGGATCGCCGGGTCGACGACGAGGTGGTCGCCTTCGGGCTCGAGCCCGAGGATCACGCGGAGTAGCAGCAGTGGCGCTCCAGTCGACCAGGCCTGCGGGCTGCAGGCGGTCGGGTACTCCACCGGATACTTGGTCGTCTCGCGGCGATAGCCGCCGAACGCCTCGGGCAGCCGCCCCGCGAAGACGGCGGCGGCGTCGAGGATGCCCATCGCGACGCGGGCTGCCTCGGTCCTGAACCCGTAGCGGCGAAGTCCCCACGCGATGAACGAGTTGTCGAACGGCCACACCGCTCCCACGTGGTAGCCGATCGGGTTGTAGCGGCCCTCACCCTCGGCCAGCGTGCGGATCCCCCACCCGGAGAAGAGGCGGGGCCCCATCAGATGGGCGACGACGGCCTTCGCCTTCGACTTGTCGACGATCCCGCTCCACAGGAGGTGACCGTTGTTGGAGGTCAGGGAGTCGACCTGGCGGCCGTCCGCGTCGAGCGCGACGGCGAAGTACTCGCCATCGCGGACCCAGAAGTCCCGGTTGAAGCGACGCTTCAGGTCGGCGGCCTGTTGCTCGAGGAGCTCGGCGTACTCGGGGTCGTGCCACACCTCCCTCGCCAGGCGGGCGCCTCGCACCTTCGCGTCGTAGGCGTAGCCCTGGATCTCGCACGTCGCCCGTGGGAACCCGGGGAGCTCGCCGTCGCGGTAGGAGAGCGAGTCCCACGAGTCCTTCCAGCACTGGTTCTCGAGCCCCGTCCTCTCGTTGCGCCGCTGGTAGGAGACGTAGCCGTTGCCCTGGAGGTCTGCCTCCTCGTCGATCCAACGCAGCGCGGCGCGTGCCTCGAGCTCGAGGTCCCGGACCAACTTGCGGTCCCCGCTCCAGCGCTCGTACTCGTCGAGCAGCACGACATAGAGAGGGGTGGCGTCCGCGGAGCCGTAGTACGGAGAGTGAGGACGCTCCTCGAACGCCGTCATCTCGCCGTAGCGCATCTCGTGGAGGATCCGTCCGGGGTCCTCATCGCGGAAGTCGTCGTGGCGAGTGCCCTGTCGTTCGCCGAGCGCCTTCAGCGTGGTGGCCGCCAGCTCGGGGGTGAAGGGCAGGGCCTGCAGGCTCGTCAGGATGCTGTCGCGGCCGAACATCGTCATGAACCACGGCAACCCGGCCGCGGGCAGCGCTCGACCCGGCATCGACAGCGTCGTGAAGCGCAGCGCAGCCAGATCGACGAGGCACCGGTGGTAGGTCGCCTCCATCGTGTCGGAGTCGGCCTCGAGGCGCGGCGCGGCCGAGAGCCACTTCTCCAGGCCACGGGCCATGTCCCGGTGCGCAGGCTTGCGGGCCGCAGCACCGACCGGGTCGTTCGCCACCCCGTCCGCCGCGCTGAACGACGGTTCGACGTCGAACACGGTGCTCCACTCGCCGTGTGCATCGAGGTCGACCGCGAACGTGAAGCCGTGTTCGTCGACGTCGGCGGGAACGGTGGTCGAGATGTGCGTGGCGCGGGCGAAGGTGTCGCGCTCGTAGACGAGCACGAGGCGGTCCGGGGCGACGCGTTGGCGGTAGGTGCCCTTCTTCCGGAGGGCGTCCTTCACCTCGAACAGATCCGCGAAGTCGCAGCCCGCCTCCAGGCGGACGGTGAGGCGGACCGGCTCGTTGGCGTGATTGAGGATCGTCAGCTCCTCACGGAAGCCGTGCCCGACCTCTCGGAGTCGGATGACCGACAGGGTCGGGTTGAGGTACACGGTGCCCGTGCCGGGCACGAGGAAGAACTGCGCCTGGTAGTACGCGAGGTCATCGGTCGACAATGCGTTCAGGCGTTCGCCGTCGACGGTGAGCACCCATTTGGACAGGAACCGCGTGTCGAACGCGAAGAGGCCGTTCGGTTCTGTTCGCGAGGTCTCGATGTCGCCGCGTCGATCGCTGACCACGAAGATGTTGCCCTCGAGGATCTGGACACTGTTCCCGTTCATCGCATGGTGCTCACCGCTCAGGCCTCGCGGCGGTCGCAGGTCGGCGGCGTTTCGGGGGAGGCCCCGGGAACAGCCGCTGGAACAGCAGTGCCAAATCGAACGGGCCGTCGAACGAGATGGCACCGCGGAGGAAGGCGGCCATCGTGTTGGCCCGACCGGTCACGAGCTTGTCGAACAGCTGCTTCTCCGTGCGGAGCACGGCATCGGCGTCACCGCCGCGTCGCGTCACGACGAGGTCGCCGTTCGCGATCGACAGGTACCATTGCTCCTTCCGGCGGCCGTCGTGCAGCTCGATGCGCACGGTGCCCGATGCCCTGGCGAGCAGCGGTTCGTGGCCGCGTGCGGCAAGGTCGTCGAAGAAGGCCTCCGTGGGGTCCGATCGCTTCTTCGACCTCCTCGTCGATGCCGGGTTCGTCGATGCCACGTCCGCCCGACCTCAGTCGTCGTCACAGTCGACGGCGTACCCGTCGGGTCGGATGGTCTCGGCGACGGCGCCCAACGCCGATGTCCTCATTGACGCATGAGGTTATCGCGAAGGCCCGAGCCGTGGCCGTGGCGCACGGGGATTCTGAACCCATGCTCGAACCACAGCCGTGCGGCGTGTTCGTCATCTTCGGGATCACCGGCGACCTGGCGGAGGTGGTGACGTTCCACGTTCTGTACCGCCGGGAGGCACGGGGGTGCTCGATTGCCCGATCGTGGGTGTCGGCGCCCCGACGCGCACTCGTTGGTGCGGGGGCACGGCAATTGGCACGACGCGTGGCTCGAGTAGCCGCTCGGCTCACGAGACCGTGCACCCCTTCGAGCCACGCTTGGTGAACCACGTGATCCCGTCGCTGACGAGGTCCAGCTCGAACTGGTGCCCGGGCGTGAGCGGCGGAAGTGTGACGGTGAACCGCAGGGACTCGCCGGGCTGAAGACCATCGCCGGGCAGGTCGAACCGAGCGGCATCGAGGTCGACCATGCGCCGGTTCGCGTCGAGCTCGTGGGCGCCGAGGTGGACCGAGCCGCGCCCCCGCCCCGAGGGCAGCCACCGGTTCCCGCCGGTGTTCGCGACACGAACGCCGACCTCGAGCCCTCCGTCAGGTTCGGCACGGGCACGGTGCTCGACGGCGATGGTCGCCGCCAGGCCGTCGGCCTGGCGGCTGTCGGGCGCTGGGACTGGCGCGCCGCCCTTGGCCAGGAAGAACAGTCGGGTCGTGGCCGCCGAGTGCCACAGCCGGCGCCGGAACGCCAACGGGACCGAACCGGCGCGCAGCACCCGCTCGTACCGCCGCATGCCGAGCCCGGCGAGCGGGGGAGCGACGAGGCTCAGGTCGAGCTTCGTGAACCCGGCCTGCTGCGCGCCGGCCCAGATCGGGCCGAGCAGCAGGTCGCGTTCGAGGAAGCCGTGGCTCCTC
>DATEEV010000170.1:0-3730 GCA_035281005.1 Microthrixaceae bacterium
AGTCGGGGAAGTAGCGCAGGTAGGAGCGCACGAGGTCGAGCGCCGCCGCGTCGTCGTCGGCGACGTCGTGCACCAGACCGCTGCGGATCGCGACGTCGGGGCCTCCGAGCTCCTCCTTGGTGAGGTCCTCGCCGATCGACTCGCGCACCACCGGTGGTCCGGCAGTGAAGATCGAACCGTGACGGCTCATGACCGTGTAGTCCGACATCGGCGCGACGAGTGCGCCGTGCCCCGCCGACGCGCCGAGCACGGCGGTCACGAGCGGCACTCGCCCCGAGCATTGCGCCTGGGCGATCAGGTCGGTCGGGGTGCGGGCGCTGTGCCGACCGTCCGCTCGGAACCCGGCACCCTCGAGGATCATCACGAGCGGCACCCGATCGAGCACGGCCAGCTCGGCGACCCGGTAGCGCTTCGAGTTCGACGCCTGGCTGATCGTGCCGGCCTTCACGGTGAAGTCCTCGGCCGCGACGAGGACCGGCCTGCCGTCGATGTGGCCTGATCCGGTCACGACCGCGTCGGCAGGGGCGTCCTCGCCACCGACGAGCGTGCCGATCTCGCGGAAGGTGCCGGGGTCCAGCAGGTGGTCGATGCGGGCGCGGGCGTCGAGCTTGCCGGCGGCCCGGTGCTTGGCCAGGCGTTCCTCCCCGCCCATCGCGCGGGCCGCGTCACGAGTCCGGTGCAGCTCCTCGAGGACCTCGTCCCACTCCTCCGACGCTCGCCCGAACTCGCGGTTGCTCATATCTGTATAGCTTTCCATGGCGATCTGCAGGGGAGCACATGACCGTCTTCTTCATCACCCGCTTCGACCTTCGCAACCCGGCCTCCGCCGGCACCACCATGGCCGAGCGGTACGCCGCCGCGCTCGACATGGCCGAATGGGCGGACCGGCTCGGCAGCGTCGCGATCGTGCTGTCGGAGCATCACGGATCCGACGACGGCTACCTGCCGAGCCCGGTGACGATGGCTGCGGCCGTGGCCGCTCGCACCACGAACGCCCGGGTCGGCATCGCGGCGCTGATCGCGCCGTTCTACGACCCGCTGCGACTCGCCGAGGATCTCCTCGTGCTCGACAACCTCTCGCAGGGCCGCATCGACCTCGTCATCGGCGGCGGGTACGTCAGCGACGAGTTCGACATGCTCGGCGTGCCCACCCGGGAGCGCGTCGCCAGGGTCACCGAGGTGATCACCACGCTCCAGGCGGCGTTCACCGGCGAGCCGTTCACGTATCGCGGCCGCACCGTCCAACTGACCCCCGGCCCCGTCGGCGACGGGCCGAGCATCTCGCTCGGTGGCAACGGCGAGCCGGCGGCCCGGCGCGCGGCGCGACTGGGTGTCCCGTTCCTTCCCGCGGTCTCCGAGGCGTGGCCCTTCTATTGCGACGAGGTGGAGAAGCTCGGTCGGCCGCACCCGGGACCGTGCCCCATCGACGACGACAACCGCCTCGTCGCCCTCGCCGAGGACCCGGAGAAGGGCTGGGACGAGATGGGCCCGTACTTCCTCCATGAGATGCAGGCCTACGGCGCGTGGCAGGCCCAGGCCGGCATCGCGTCGCCGTATCACTCCGTCGCCGACATCGCCGAGCTGCGCGAGACCGGCGCCTACGCGATCCTCACCCCCGACGAGTACGTCGCCGAACTGAAGGCGTCGCCGTTCCCCTTCGTCGTCCTCCACCCGATGTGCGGCGGCATGCCGATCGACCTCGCGTGGTCGAGCCTGCGGCTGTTCGAGCACGACGTGCTCCCGGCCCTCGCCGACTGACGGCCTCTACCCTCGCAACCGACGACGATCGACGAGATGCACATGGCCAGCACGGCGAGCAACGAGGAGCGACGGCCTTCGCCGAAGCGCGAGAAGCCGCAACAGATCGCCGACGAGCTGCGTCGACTGATCATTGCCGGCGAGCTCGACGAGGGTGATTCGCTCGGCCACGAGCCCGAACTGATCGAACGCTTCGGGGTGTCGCGGCCCTCGTTGCGTGAGGCATTGCGCATCCTCGAGGCCGAGGGGCTGATCACCGTCGTCCGCGGTGTGCTGGGCGGGGTCATCGTCCACCGGCCCGACCGTCGCCAGACGGCACGAACCGCGGCGCTGGTGCTGCAGACCCGCAACGTGTCGTTGGCGGACGTGTTCCAGGCCCGCACGATCATCGAGCCCGCCGCGGTGCGGCTGGTCGCCCAGGCCCGAAACCGACGATCGTCGGCGAAGCGACTGCGCGTGCTCATCGAGGTGCAGGAGGAGGCGATCGAGGACGTCGTCGCCTTCGGGCAGGCCAACGCCCAGTTCCACGAGGAGCTCGTCGCCATGGCGGGCAACCAGACGCTCACGATCCTGGCCGAGATGCTGAACGAGGTCGTGGAGCGCGCCGTGACGGCGGTGAGCCAGTCGGGTGCGGGCGATTCCGTCGCGACGCGCCGCCGGGGGGTTCGTTCCCAGAAGCGTCTGGCGGAGCTGGTCGACGCGGGCGAGGCGGACGTCGCCGAGGACCATTGGCGGACCCACATGGCGGTCGTCGGGCGGGTGATGCTCGGTCAGCAGGCCAAGACCGTGATCGACCTGCTCGACCACTTCTGAACCCCTGCCGTTCTGGCGGTCATTCGTGGCGCCGCATGTCCCGCTTCGACCGCCAGTTGGTTCCGGGTGATCGCGTCAGGAGAACGGCAACACGACGGTGCGGGTCTCGAGGAACGCCTCGAGGCCCTCCGGGCCCATCTCGCGCCCGATGCCGGACGAGCGGAAACCCCCGAACGGGTTGCGGGGATCGACCACGACGCCCGAGTTGACCGCGCACGTCCCAGTGCGCACCCGGGTCGCGACCGCGACACCGCGGTCGTCGTCGGAGGTCCACACCGAGCCGGACAGGCCGAAGTCGGATGCGTTGGCGAGAGTCACTGCTTCGTCCACGTCGCGATACGCGATGACGGTGAGGACCGGGCCGAAGATCTCCTCGCGGGCGATCAGGCTGGCGTTGTCGACGTCGTCGAACAGCGTCGGCTCGATATAGAAGCCGTCGTCGAAGCCGTCGGGTCGGCCTCCGCCCACCACCAGCCGCGCGCCGTCGTCGACACCGGCGCGCAGATAGCCCTCGATCCGTTCGCGCTGGCGGCCCGACACGACCGGACCGACGTCGGTGTCGGGATCGCGTGGGTCGCCCACCACCAGGGCGCGCACGTGATCCGCCAGCGCGTCGACCATCTCGGCGTGACGCGACTCGGGGACCAGGATGCGAGTCTGCGCGGCGCACACCTGCCCGTTGTTCTGCAGGCCGGCGTCGATCAGCTGGGGCACGACCGTCGCCAGATCGGCATCGTCGAGGATGATGCCCGCCGACTTGCCGCCCAGCTCGAGGGTGCACCGCTTCAACAGCTCGCCGCACAACGCACCGACCGTTCGACCCGCGGCGGTGCTGCCGGTGAACGAGACCTTGTCGACCAGCGGGTGCGACACGAGGTGGCGACCGAGGTCGGCCTCGCCGGGCAGGATGCTGACCAGGCCATCGGGAAGGTCGAGCTCGGCGAGCACGTCGCCGAGCAGGAACGACGACCACGGAGCCTCGGGCGACGGCTTGAGCACGATGGGTGCGCCCGCGGCGAGCGCGGCGCCGAGCTTCATCGCGGTGATGAACAGCGGAACGTTCCAGGGAACGATGCCCACAGCCACGCCGACCGGCACCTTCTGCACGAGACAGGGGCCGAGAATCCCCGGGCGTTCCTCGTCGAAGGCGAAGCCCTCG
>DATEEV010000171.1:0-5441 GCA_035281005.1 Microthrixaceae bacterium
GGTGGTGCGCTCGCTCGCGAACTCGGACTGCTCGGCCAGGCCGTCGCGTCCGTTGTCGTGGTCGACCACCGGCTGGCCGGCACCGGTGAGCCAGTGCTCCACGAACCACGGATCGAGCTTCATCACGAACGGCTCGTTGGACGCGCCGGACGCCTTCAGCTGCCGGGCGAAGGCCTGCACCTCGGCGAGGGTCTTCGGCGCGGTGTCGGGATCGAGGCCGGCCTTCCGGAAGTGCTCGCGGTTGAAGTACAACACGATCGTCGAGGCGTTCATCGACGCCGGGTACTGGACGCCGTCGACCGTGTAGGAGTCCTGGATCACCGGGATGATGTCGGGCTCGGCGCGTGGGTCGTCGTCGGCCTCCATGCACGCCGTCGCAGGGAGCACGACGCCGGTGTCGACCATGTACTGGGTGTTGGTGTCCTCGGCGAGCACGATGGCCGGCAGGTCGCCGGTGTTGATCGCGGCCTGGAACTGGTTGAGCAGGGCCTCGTAGGAGCTGCCTTGGTTCTCCACCTGGATCACGACCTTCGACTGCGATGCGTTGTACTTCGCGGCCAGCGCCTCGAGGGTCTGTGCGGTCTTGCCCACGTAGCTCGACCAGATCACGACCTCGACCGGCGCCGTGGCCTCCTCGAACGCGTCGACCGGGCACTCCGATGCGACGGCGCCGTTACCGCTCTCACCGCCGTCGTCGGAGCCGCCGCATGCTGCGGCCAGGAGCGCGAGGGACAGGGCGAGCGCGAGCAGGAATCGGGTGGATCTCACGATGGGCTCCTCGGAGGATTGCCTGAAATTGCCAACGGGACTGCGCCCATCACCGTCAACCCTTGACCGCCCCGGCGGTGAGGCCGCGGACGAGCTGGCGTTGGAAGATGATCAGCAGGATGACCACGGGGATCGCGGCGACGATCGCGGCGGCGAACGGGATGTTCAGCTGGTCGAGTCGTTGCTGGGTGACCGACCGCAGCGCGAGTTGGATGGTGTTGTAGGCGTTGCGGGTGGTGACGTTGCGCGGCCAGACGTACTGGCCGTACGCGGTGAGGGAGCTGATCAGCACGAAGCTGGCGATGATCGGGCGAGTGACGGGGACGGCGACGTGCCACAGGAACCCCATGTTGCCGTAGCCGTCGAGCAGCGCAGCGTCGCGCAGGTCACGGGGGATGCCCATGAACCCCTGGCGGATGAGGAAGATCCCGAAGGCCGTGGCGACGAACGGGACGGTGAGCGCGCCCATCGCACCGCCGAAGCTCTGGTTCACCCCGACCCACCCGAAGCCCTGGAACGTGCGGACGTTGGTGATGAGCGTGACTTCGATCGGCAGGAGCAGGGTTGCCACGGTGATCGCGAACAGCAGCCGCTTCAGGGGGAACCGGAGAAACGCGAACGCGTACGCCGCGAGCACCGACGTGGTCGTCTGGGCGACGATGATCACCGCGGTCACGAACAGCGAGACGAGCAACGGCCGGCCGAGGTTGCCCTCGCGGAACGCGACCGCGAAGGCGTCCCATTGCGGCTCGACGATCCACAGAGGCGCCCGGCTCCGGAACAGGATCGAGCTGGGATTCGACAACGCCCGCACGAGCGTCATGTAGATGGGGAACAGCACGACGATCGACAGCGCGGTGAGCACCAGGTACCAACCGAGTTGACGCGGCGTGAAGCCGGCCCGGCTGCGACCTGCCGGCTCAGTCGCCATAGTGGACCCGCCGGTTGAGGATGCCGAACTGGGCCAGTGCGACGAACATCGTGATGCCGAACAGGCCGATCGCGTAGGCCGCGCCGGTGTCGAGATCACGGGGTTGCTGCAACCGCGTGATCTTGAACAACAAGCTCTCGGTGCCGCCGGCGGGGCCACCACCGGTGAGGATCTCGATCTCCGCGTACACCTGGAAGGCCCGGACCCCGAGCACGACCACGAGGAACAACAGGGTGGGGGAGAGCAGCGGCAGGGTCAGCCGGAAGAAGCGGCGGATCGGACCGAACCCGTCGAGGGTGGCGGCCTCGATCAACTCATCGGGGATGGCCTGCATCCCGGCGAGCACGATGATGAACGACAGGCCCAGGTTCTGCCACACCAAGGCCAGGGAGATGCCGATCAGGGCCGACCAGCTCTGGTTGAGGTCGAGCCACGGGACGTCCTTGAAGTAGCCGATCTCAGGGTTGATCAGCGTGTAGAAGACGACCGCGGTCACCGCGGCTGCCGAGGCGACGGTCGAGGAGAAGATCGTCTGGAAGACCTTGATGCCCCGCAGGCGCCGGTGGGCGGCGGTGGCCAGCAGGATGCCGAGCACGAGACCGACCGGCACCGCCAGGACCACGAGCACCACCGAGACGCGAACCCCCTGGAAGAAGTCGCTGCTGGTCAGCGCGTCGACGAGCTGGGACGGGCCCTCGTAGCGCTCGCGGGTACCGGTCTGGTTCTGTTGGTACAGCGCGTAGTGGAAGAGCCGGTAGAAGGGCCAGAACGAGAACCAGACGAACGCCACCATCGCGGGTGCGAGCAACGCGTACGCGGTGAGCGCCTCCTTCGTCCGTGAGGAGAAGCCCGGCTCGTGTTCGCCTCGGGCCATCAGTCGAGGTTCCGCAGTGAAGCAGGGAGCGTCAGCGACCGAGCCTGAACGGAGGAAGCCTCGATCATGAGCATCAGTTGAGCCGCTCGGTCGTGTCGGGGTCGAAGAGGTGCACCTGGTCGGCGTCGAGCCCGAGGCCGATCGCGGAGCCGACTGTGGGCACGGGGTCGTGACCATCCTGGCGGACGGTCCATCGGGCATCGCCCACCTGGCACACCACGTGACGTTCGTGGCCGAGGAGCTCGACGTTGAGCACTTCGCCGCGAAGGTCGTCGCCGCCGATGCTCACGTGCTCGGGACGCACCCCTGCCACGGCCGAGCCGCGGGCGCCACGCTCTCCAGGTCGTGCGATCGGCACGACCCCTGCCGCCGTGGTCAGGCCCGGTGAATCGGCGTCGGCGTTGCCGACACCCGCGATGGTGTTCATCGGCGGACTACCGATGAAGCCGGCGACGAACAGGTTCGCGGGTCGGTCGTAGACGTCCTGGGGGACCCCGACCTGTTGGAGCCGGCCCTCGCGGAGCACCGCGATCCGCGACGCCATGGTCATGGCCTCGACCTGGTCGTGGGTCACGTAGACGAACGTGGTCTCCAGCCGGCGCCAGAGCTCGACGAGCTCGAGACGGGTCTGGGTGCGCAGCTTGGCGTCGAGGTTCGACAGCGGCTCGTCCATGAGGAACACCTCGGGGTGCCGCACGATCGCCCGGGCGAGTGCGACCCGTTGGCGCTGACCACCGGAGAGGGCGCCGGGCTTGCGGTCGAGCAGCTCCTCGAGGCCGAGTGTCGTCGCGGCCTCGAGCACGCGCTGGTTCCTCTCGGTCGACGACGGTCGCTGGCCCCGGCGGGCGATCAGCGGCGACTCGATGTTCTTCCGGACCGACATGTGCGGGTAGAGGGCATAGCTCTGGAACACCATCGCGATGTCACGGTTCTGCGCGGCGACGTCGTTGACCACACGGTCGCCGATGGAAAGGGTGCCCGCGGTGATCGACTCGAGGCCGGCAACCATGCGCAACGCGGTCGTCTTGCCGCACCCCGAGGGGCCGAGCAGGACCATGAACTCGCGTTCGGCGATGATGAGGTCGAGCGCGTCAACCGCGACGACCTCGCCGAAGCGCTTCGTCACTCCGTCGAAGGTGACTCCGCTCAATCGTCCTCCCCCGTGTCTGCCCGTCGGGACACTACCCGCGCGCTCGCGGACCGCGATGCGGTGCGATCGAGGTCTCGCCTGCTGCGATCAGCGCAGCCATCAGCCGTTCGAAGACCTGCGGTGACACCTCGATCTCGACTCGTCGCAACAGCTCGTCGAAGGGCGGCCACCGCCCGAGCACGAACCGGGCGAACGACGGGCCGTCGAGCCGCGCCACCGCGTCGGCGTCGAGGTTGGCGAACGGGAGGTCGAGCCGGGTGAAGCGCCGGTGGGCCTCTGCCCAGTCGCACGACCGCTCGTCGTCGGCGAGGTCGGGAGCACCGTGCGGGTGCAGGTCGGCGACGAATGACCAGTCGTCGAGCAGGTCGCAGAGCTCGGGAGTCGCCGCCGCGTCGCAGATCGCGCCGAGCCACTCGAGGTGGAGCAGCCGTGACACGGGCGCCGGCTCGGGTGCGCACGGCAGGCCCAGGAGGAGGTGGGCGACGTCGACGACGTGGCCGCGCACGCCGCGGACGTCGGACAGCTCGCGGAGCGCACCCTCGATGCGGATCGATGCTGCTTGTGCACCCGACCGCGTGAGTGTGTACGCGAAGCGGACCGCGTCGCCTCGTTGGTGCGGGTCGGTCACCGGACGAGCGGTACCACCGGCGACGAGCACGACGCCGAGCCAGTGAGCCGGGATCGGTGTGCCGAGCAGGTCCTCGGGCACCGCGAAGTAGCGGGCTGCTTCGGCGTCGAGCTCGCCGGAGATGCCGACGAGGCCCCACAGCCGCTGCTGTCGGTCCATGAGCTGCGTGGTGACGCGACCGAGCTCGTCGAGGGGTGGGCAGGGTGCGGTCATGGGTCGGCTCCGGCAACGCAGATGTCGTTGGAGCGTCCGTGAGCAAGGGCGGCCGCGACCCGATCAGATCATGGCCGACCGGGATGACACTCAGGGCCAGCGGTCGGCGAAGGTGGCCGCCGCGGGCATGCGGCGCGCCACGAGCTCGCGGGCGAGCCGCGCGTCGCTGGCGACGTAGTCGCGGATCTCGTGCTCGCTGAGCAGGTGGATCTCTGACGCGTCGACCTCGACGAGGTCGAGCCCGACGAGTCGGGCCACCGCCTTCAGACCGCAGGACCAACCCAGCACACCGACGTCGGCCCGATAGAGCCGGTAACCGTCGAGGTGGCCGTGGGAGTGCCAGCGGGCCCGGTACGCACCGGTCTCGCCCGGCAGAGGGTCGCAACGCAAGGCGATCCCGGGATCCCGACGCAGGTCGAGGGCGAGGTGCACCGAACGAACCGCCGCACGCCTCGCGAGGAAGGGGAGATCGAAATTCGCACCGTTCCAGGTCACGAGCGTGCCGGACGGCAACGCGCCGAGCACATCATCGAGCTCGGCGAGGAGTTGCGCCTCGTCACCCTGGAACACCCACTCCCGCGTCGACGATGCGAGCGCCACCGCGACGATGCGTGAATTGTCGGGGTCGAGCCCGTCGACGCTGGTGTCGGTCTCGATGTCGAGCCCATAGAGCATCATCGCTGGCATCGTAAGCGGGCGCAGTGACAGGCTCCGGCCCCGTGGGATGCGTCTTCTGCGCGATCGTCGCGGGCACCGAGCCCGCCGCCGTGGTGCTCGAGGACGACTCGTGCGTCGCGTTCCTCGATCAGCGCCCCCTGTTCGAGGGCCACGTGCTCGTCGTTCCCCGGGAGCACCACGAGACGCTCATGGACCTGCC
>DATEEV010000172.1:0-9142 GCA_035281005.1 Microthrixaceae bacterium
CGGGCACAACGACGCCACGTTGGGGGTGGTGGCCGGCACTGCGGAGCTGATCGACTGGATCTGGGGGTTCGCCGTGCTCCACGGCGCGGTGGCGAGCCCCTACGACGCGCTGAACGCCACCCGGGGGCTGCGCACGCTCGCCGTGCGGCTACGTCAACAGACCGAGACCGCGGCGCGGTTGGCCGAGGTGCTCGAGGGGGACCGCCGCGTCAGCGCGGTGGCCTATCCCGGCCTGGAGTCCTTCCCCCAGTTCGAGCTGGCGCGACGACAGCTGCACACGCCGGGGGGTCTGATCACCTTCGACCTGGCAGGAGGCCTGGAGGCCGGCCGCTGCTTCGTGGAGGCGACCCGGGTCGCGCAGTTCGCCACCTCGCTCGGTGGTCCCGAGTCCCTCGTGACCCATCCGGCGTCGACGACCCACGTGGGGCTCCTGCCCGACGAGCTCGCGGATGCAGGCATCGAGCAGGGGACGATCCGCATGTCGGTCGGGCTCGAGCACCCGGACGACGTGGTGGACGACATCCGCGCCGCGCTCGACGCGGTCGACAGCGCCTGACCGGGCGTCGTGCCCGAGCTGCTCGAGGCCGAGATCTATCGACGGGCCGCGGAGCGTTGCGTCGGGCGCGTGTGCGCGCGGGTCCACGTGCCCGACCCGAGCTATGTCCGCGGTGGGCTGAGCGCGTCGCTGCTCGGCCGACGGCTGCGCGGGCGCACGATCCACGGGGTCGACCGCCTCGGCAAGGTCGTGACGCTCGACCTGGCCGGGGTCGGACTGGCACTGCGTTTCGGTATGACGGGTCGACTGCTCGTCGACGGAGTCGGACCGATCGACCGCCTCGAATACGGACCGGCAGGAGATCGATGGGTCCGGTTCGAACTGCGCCTCGTCGACGGCGGATCGCTCGCCATCGTGGATCCGAGACGGCTCGGGAGTGTCGAGCTCGAGCCGGATCTGTCCGGCCTGGGCCCCGATGCAGCACGGCTGACGCTCGGCCAGCTCCGAACCGCGGTGGCAGGTGCCCACGCTCCGCTCAAGGCGAGGCTGCTCGACCAGGCGAGGATCGCCGGCCTGGGCAACCTGTTGACCGACGAGATCCTCTGGCGGGCCGGCCTCGACCCGGCCCGACCGGCCGGAGGGCTGTCGGAGGTCGAGACGGTGCAATTGCATCGCACGATCCGATCGACCCTCCGCCAGCTGGACGGGAGGGGCGGCTCCCACACCGGTGATCTCCAGGAGTTCCGTTCGCTGGACGCGCCCTGTCCGCGTTGCGGAGATCCGCTCCTGCGCCGAACCATCGGCGGTCGCACCACCTACTCCTGCCGCACCCACCAGGTGTGATGCCCGGCATCGGTGACGACCTACGGAGGGTTCGCATCGGCTGGCGGCATCACGAGCACGGCTGCGAGTATCTCCGACCGTGTTCTGGCCTCTCCGTCGGTGGGTTCTCGTCGCGCTCGTCGCGTTGGGTCCGATCGTCGCGCTGAGCCCCATGGCTGTCGCACAAACCGGTCGGACCACGACCACGGAAGATCCACCGACCACCGTGGCGACGACCTCACCGCCGACCGCCGAGGCGCCGGTGCCGTCCGTAGCGGGGGAGGAGACCACCACGGTCGAAGAGCAGGGTGACACCGACGATCCCGCCGAGGAACGGCTGCAATGGATCATCATCGCCCTGCTCGTGCTGGCCGGGCTGATCCTCGTGATCACGATCTGGTTCTGGAGAGCGACTCGTCCGGCACGCCGCCGCGAACCGCTCGAACCGTTGCTGGGCGCTCCGGCGAGCGAGGCGACCCCGGCAGCTCCGGTCGAGACCGGCGTGGTCGCCGACTCGCGCTCGGCCGACCGGCGCGCGCCCGCCCTGCCCCCGGGTCATCGTGCGCCGATGTGGGCCGACGAACACCCGGCGCCTCCTGCACGCAGCTCGGAGGAACCCCGGTAGGGTCGGGCCATGGCCGACGCCCTCGATGTCGACGCGATGGTCCAGCGGTTCCGGGAGCGGGCCAAGGCGATCAAGAATCGACCACTGCCGCCGGTGGAGGGCGAAGCTCGCAAGGAGTTCATGCGCCAGGCCCAACTCGACTTCCAGGACTTTGCGATGTTGGGCGACGCCGAGGGGTCACTCGACGAGGGCGTCCTCACGTTGCGGATCGACCTGCGGCCGCCCGACCAGCGGTGAGCCGATCGGAAGGTGGCACGGATCGCCTCGTCGCGGCGATCGCGGCGATCGACGCGGCGAATGCCGAGGACCCCATCGTGGTCCGCGTCGGCGGCGAGCGTGGCCCGAAGGAGCTCGTCCACTCCCGACGCGCGACCGACTGGCTCGAACGACTCGTCGAGGACCCGACCGAGGAGCAGCTGATCGCGATCCGAGCGCATCACTTCCGACGATGGGCGCGGCCGCGGTCCGATTTTCCCGACGGCCGTGCCGGCTATCTGAAGTGGCGCACCGAGGCGAAGAAGGCGCACGCCGTCGAGGTGGGGGAGCTGTTGGCTGGTGTGGGCTATGAGCCGGCGCTGGTCGACCGGGTCGCGTCGATCATCCGCAAGGAGCGCCTGGCGAGCGATCCCGCTGTCCAGGCCCACGAGGACGCGTTGTGCCTGGTCTTCCTCGAAGCACAGCTCGATGACCTGGCGGGACAGCTGGGCGACGATCACACGATCGAGGTCCTGGTCAAGACCATGAGGAAGATGAGCCCCGCCGGCCTCGAGCTCGCGACCGGTATCCCCCTCAGCGAGGAGAGCGCCGCCCTGTTGCGGCGGGCGCTCGAGGAGCTCGCTGCTGCGGGCTGAGGGTGGGCGGAAGCTGAACGGCGGGCGCGAGCCGGACCTCGGAGTAGTCGTCGCGGGAGTAGTCGCGCGAGCCGATGCGTCGAATGCGCCGGCGAGGTCCTCCATCCGATGACTCGACACGAGCGGCATTTTAGGGTTCTATTGGCTTCGAGCTAATAGTGCAATTTCATGTGGATCGTTCAGCGAAGGGGGCCGCGACATGGAGCAGCGGAGCAGGCGGAGCGTTCTCAAGACGGGCGGAGCGCTCGGGGTGTTCGGGGGACTCGCCGGCCTCGGCAGCCTCACTGGATGCGCACCCCCGGGTGGCGAAGGTTCGGAGTGGACGTGGTCGCCCGAAGGCTCGATCCCCGGCACCGGCACGGGTGAGGACCCGAGGTGGGTCTGGGATGACGAAGCCGACGAGCTGGTCGGTTCGCTCCTCGCTCGGGGCGTCGTGCCCGAGGTCAACGAGCTGCTGCGCGGGTGGACCAGGAACGGTCAGGTGTTGCCGGACGGGCTTCCGGCTGACCTGCGCGACTTCATCGGCCGGGCCCGACAGCTCCCGGCGTGGACCGATGAGGCGAAGCTGGTCGCCGCCGCCACGTTCAACCAGAAACGAGGCCTCTACCTCGGCATGGCCTACGGCTTCGCGAGCGGGATGATGAGCACGGTCATTCCGCACGAGGCGCGCGCGGTCTACTACTCGGTCGGCGGAGCCGACATGAAGGACCGGATCGCCAAGACCGCGAAGCTCGGCTACGACGTCGGAACGGCCAACGCGTTCCGGCCTGACGGCGAGATGATCGTGACCTGCGTCAAGACTCGGCTCGCGCATGCCGCGGTGCGCAACCTCCTGCCTCGGTCGTCAGCGTGGTCGTCGGTCGCTGACGAACAGATCCCCATCAGCCAGCAGGACCTGCTCGTCACCTGGCACAGCTTGCCGACGACCGTCGCCGCGTCCTTGGCCCAGTGGAAGGTCCCCATCCCCCACGACGAGGCGCAGGGGTTTCTGCATTCGTGGCAGTTGACGGCGCACATGCTCGGCTTCCGCGACGAGTACATCCCCGGCTCCTGGGCCGACGCGAAAGCGCAGGCGGACCAGGTCCTGACGCCGATTCTCGGCCCCACTCCCGAGGGGAAGAAGCTGGCCGACGAGCTGCTCATGCTGGGCGGCGTGATCGACGGCGGCACCTTCACCCGGCCGCTCCTCGGCGCGTTGACCCGCTACGTGCTCGGCAGCCAGATCGCCGATTGGCTCGAGATTCCGCCCGACCAATTCTGGGACGACGCCTTCGACAACCTCTGGGAGCCGTTCGTCGCCGTCCGAGAAGGCGTGCTCACGACGTTCCCCGACGCGAAGGACCTCTACTGGACCTTCGACGAGATCCTCCGCCAAGGAGCGCTCTGGTACCTGTCCACCGGGCGGTACCCGATCAGCATCATCATCCCGACTGGCAACAACCCCAACATCCCGTGAGAACCGGGGGTGCCGAGAATGAGCAGCACCCCCCTCTGAACAGCAAGTGGGCCGTGGTCCTCGGTGGTCAGGCGCTGAAGGGTCTGACCACCACAGTCGGTCGTGCGACGGAGCCGCTCTTTCGTCGTTCCTGGGTTCAACCGTCGCGCTTCGTGACGTGGTCAGGTGCGCACGACAGCCTCGAGCCCATCGTGGGAGGCGATTCGCCCTCGCAGCATGCGCCCGTTGCCCCTGCCCGATCGTCCGCGGTCACTGACGTCGTTTGGTTTTGGGGAATCTCGCGGACACCGCATCTGGAAGCGCCCAGACGTAGAACTGAACGATGAGGCCCATGTCCGTCCGGCCTGTCGACACGCGAGCAACGGAGGCCCGTGATGCCCCACTACCGCGCGACCGTTCCTACGCCGTGGCCGGCGCCGCGGGCGTTCGGGTATCTGTGCGACCTCGAGAACTTCGCTGAGTGGGACCCGGGAGTGAAGCGCTCCGTGAGCGTCGCCGGAGACGGCGCTGTGGGATCGACTTTCGATGTGACGGTTGGGGGTGTGGGCCGTGACCTCACGCTGCGTTACGAGATCGTCTCGTTGGATCCGCCCGGGCGAGCCGAGGTTCGTGCCGAGACCGCCACGTTGTTGTCGGTCGACGTGATGACGTTCGAACCGGCAGCCGACGGGGGTTGTCACGTGACCTACGACGCCGATCTCTCGCTGAAGGGCGCCTTCAGGATCGGCAATCCGTTCCTCGGCGTGGTCTTCGCGCGGATTGGGGACCGCGCCGCGGCCGGACTCCGGCGAGCTCTGCAGGGAGAGGCTGCGTAGATGCGTGCCGCCGACGTCGTCGACGGCGGCGGCGGAGCGGCTCACACGATACGGGGCCTTCGAGTTAGTTCGGAGAGGGGCCGAGGAGATCCTGAGCGAGCACGATCGGCTCGATGTGTTGATCCACAACGCCGGTGCACTGTCCCGGAGCGGGATTCACGTGACGCGAATCGGTGCATCCAGATCGGCGGGCCGTGCGAATGACGGGGAAACAACCCCCAAGGAGCCAGTCATGCGTATCAACCGTTCCATCGCCGTCCTGATCATCCCGCTCGCGTTGCTCGCGGCTGGATGTTCCGACGATGCCGACTCCGCCGATTCGACCACGGCCGACGCCCCCGCGACGACGGAAGTCCCGATGGAGGCCGAGGAGTCCGCGTCGACGGGCACGATCGTCGACGTCGCCGCGGCCAACCCCGACTTCTCCACGCTGGTCGACCTGGTCGGCCAGGCCGGGCTCGCCGATGCGCTGAGCGGTGAGGGCCCGTTCACGGTGTTCGCGCCGACCAACGAGGCGTTCGCGAAGGTCGACACGGCCACCCTGGAGTCACTCGCCGCCGACGCGACGGGCGCTCTCGCCGATGTGCTGAAGCTGCATGTGGTCAGCGGCAAGATCATGGCCGCTGACGCGGTGGACGCCGCCGGCACGAGCATCGAGACGCTCGGTGGCGGAATGCTCAAGGTCGAGGTCGTCAACGGCGAGGTGATCGTTGGCGGCGCCAAGGTGATCACCCCTGACATCGAGGCCTCGAACGGTGTGATTCACGCGATCGACTCGGTGATCACCGCCCCCAACGGCTGACCAACGGTTGCTCCCACGAACGATCGATGTGGGCTCGGTTCGATCCGGGCCCACATCGAGGTCGGTAGCATCCCTTCGGAAGGAGGACTCGACCATGGCCTCAACTCCCGCTGATCCGGACACGGACGACCCCGGCATGCAACGAGTGCTGTCGGTGATGTCCCGGCTCGAGGCCGACGACTTCGAACGGTTCGATCCTCCCGCCGACCTCTGGGGCCGGATCTCGGTACTGGTGGCACCGGCGCGCGCGGACGGACTCGTCGTCGAGTACTGGATCGACGCCGACGATGTCGTGTTCTGGTCCGGAGAGGATTGGGTTGACTTCGCGCGGGACAACGATGCCCCCGAACTGGTCGACCTGGCGCCGGGCCGCACCCTGTGGAGCCACTTCGACGGCGAGGAGGTCCGCGAGCTGTGGCGTGCGCTGGTCGCGCGGGTTCGCAGCCAGCTGACCGCGGCAACGGTGCCGCTTCGCTGCGATGCACCTGACATCCGGCGATGGTTCGAAATGACGATCACGCCGGGCGATGACGGGACCGTGCGGTTCCGGTCTGCCCTCCTCTACGAGGAGCCACGCCCGGCCGTCGCACTGCTCGACGTGCAGATCGAGCGTGACTCGACTGCGCCGGAGATCTCGGTGTGCAGTTGGTGCGGGAAGGCCCACGACGCTTCCCGCTGGGTGGGGATCGAGGAACTGGTGCGTGGGCAGCGACTGCTCGAGGAAACGGTGGTGCCGTCGATCTCCCAGGGCATCTGCCCCTCGTGTCGCGAGCTCATGTCCGCGGAGCTGCTGGTGCCGACGGCACGTCGCGATGGTCAACGATGATCGACCGTCCTCGGTGCGTCCGATCGGGGCTGGCGATCCGTTGAACCAGAATGTCGATGAAGGTTCTCGAGCGGCTCGCGATGGTTGACCGAACGGTGTCGTTGCGAGAGGACGCCGACGAATCACTCGAGGGACGGTTCCGCAGTGGTGACGAGTCGGCGATGGAGGCCGTCTACCGGCAGCACGGGTCGCTGGTGTACTCGCTGTGCCGGCGCACCCTCGGTCCGGAGCGTGCCGAGGACACGACTCAGGAGGTGTTCTTCGCGGCGTGGAAGTCACGGGAGCGGTATGACCCCGAGTCGGGTGCGCTGGCGGGCTGGCTCGTCGGAATCGCTCGGTTCAAGATCATCGACCTGTATCGGGTGGAACAGCGGAATCCGCTGGCCCCGGAGGCGGCGCAGGCGGTCGATGTCGGTGTCGAGTCAGCAGGGGTCGAGGAGATGGCCCAGCGGATGGTGATCGCCGAGGCCTTGGGTTCGTTGTCGGAGCGATCGCGGCGGCTGGTCGAGCACGCGTTCTTCGATGATCTGACCCATGGCCAGATCGCTGAACGGTACGGGATGCCCCTGGGCACGGTGAAGAGCGACATTCGGCGGGGCCTCCAGCGACTTCGTAACCACCTGGAGGGGTTCGATCGTGCCGCTCGATTCTGACGACTTCCCCGATCCACGCGAGCGGCAGCGCCTGTCGGCGCTGGTGCTGGCGGTCACCGACGACGACTCCGTACGACACGAACCGTCGCCGGACCTGTGGGACTCACTGGCCAACCGCATCGCGGGTGACAGCCGCGTGGATGTCGGCCGCGGGGACGCCATCGGGCTCGGACGCGAGGGTGACGCTCTGCATCCGAGAAGGGCGCTTCGGCGAAGACCAACCCATGCGCGACTTCGTTCTCAATATCTCCAACCGCACCGACACACCCCAGCCATGACCGTCGGCCGCCGGCGACACGTGGTACCCGACGCGGTCGGTCCCAACCAGGAGTCGGTCTGGGATTACCCGCGGCCACCCCGCCTCGAACCGGTCAGGCAACGTCTACAGATCAGTTGGGGGTCGACCGCCATCGCCGACACCAGGGTCGGGTTCCGGATCGTCGAGACGGCCCACCCGCCCACGTACTACCTGCCCCCTGGAGACTGTGACCTCGGACTCCTGACCGCCTCGTCGGGTTCGAGCTTCTGCGAGTGGAAGGGCCATGCCGCCTACTTCGACGTGACCGTGGCGGGCGACCTCATTCGACGAGCTGCCTGGAGCTATCCCGACCCGACACCGGCGTTCGAACCGATCCGGAACCACCTCGCCTTCTACCCCGCGCCGCTCGTCTGCTCCGTCGACGGAGAACGCGCCACCCCCCAACCCGGCGAGTTCTACGGCGGGTGGGTCACCTCAGGCGTGGCCGGCCCCTTCAAGGGTTCGCCGGGGACCGAACACTGGTGAACACCCACGCGCCACACCCGACGGAGCAGCCATCACCGGAGAGCGTGCCGATGCACCTCACGCCAACCACCTAGTCGGAGATCGCGCGGCTCGGACGATCGGGGTCGAGAACGTAGAAACCCCCGCCGGAGCGGGGGTTTCCGTGGAGCGGACGACCAGATTCGAACTGGCGACCCTCACCTTGGCAAGGTGATGCTCTACCAACTGAGCTACGTCCGCAGCGGGGGCGCAGTGTAGCAACGAGCCTCTCGGCGCACGAAGCGACCAGCGTGGTGCGACCGCTGGACGCGATCGACGCTCAGAAGCCGGTGCCGGTGCTGCGAGCCCGAGCGGTGGTGGCCAACTCGACGGCGATCGGCACGTCCGCGACCTGGTCGAGCGTGACCACACGGTCACCCTCCTGGAAGGTGACCGAAGCCTGGTGGTCGACGTGGCGACCGAAGATCGTCAGGCCCGGGCGCAGCGAGAAGGCCTCGACCAACGGCTTCCACCGCCGTTCCGACACCACGAGCACCCGCGTGTTGGTGAGGACCGCCACGGTCGGCATCCCGAGGGCCCAGCCCTGCACGGCCGTGAGCACGACCTCGTCGGTGGCCAACAGGCCGCCGACCACGCAGAAGGCCACGGTGCCCGAATGCTGCGACGCCGGCGCGAGCTTGGACACGGCCGCCGCGAGGCCTTGCTGGTCCGGTGTGACCGGCGTCGAGTTCGGCCCGGTCTGGGGGGCTCCCACACCTGCCTGGGCGAACTGATCGGTCGGGACCGCGGGAGGGCCGGCGGTGACCTGGTACGGGTGCTGGTAGTACGGCGCGGGCACCACGCCAGGCGTCTGGGCGTAGTTCGGCGCCACGTACGGGTTCGGTGGAGGAGGCGGCGGAGGATACGAGGGCGGTGGGACCTGGTACTGCGGCTGCGGGGCGGGAGCCGGTGGCGGCTCGTCCGCGGGCCAATCGGGTGACCATTCCGGCGACCACTCGGGCTCGGAGGGCGCGTCGTTCGCGTGGCGACCGAA
>DATEEV010000173.1:0-8837 GCA_035281005.1 Microthrixaceae bacterium
TCTGCCTCGTCGTCGGCCGGACCGGGGTCGGCAAGTCGACCTTGCTCGGTGCGATCAACGGGCTCGTCCCGCACTTCACCGGCGGCCACCTCCACGGCACCGTCACCGTCGACGGCCGCGACACCGCGACGCACGCCCCCCGGGAGCTCGCCGACGTGGTCGGCATGGTGGGCCAGGACCCCCTCTCCGGCTTCGTCACCGACACCGTCGAGGAGGAGCTGGCCTACGCGATGGAGCAGCTCGCCATCGCCCCCGACGTGATGCGCAAGCGGGTGGAGGAGACGCTCGACCTACTCGGCATCGCGGAGCTGCGCGCCCGGGCGCTCCGTGAGCTGTCCGGGGGACAGCAACAACGCGTCGCCATCGGTTCGGTGCTCACGGCGCACCCGCGCGTCCTGGTCCTCGACGAGCCCACCTCGGCCCTCGACCCCACCGCGGCCGAGGAGGTGCTCGCCGCGGTGACGCGGCTGGTGCACGACCTCGGCGTGACGGTGGTGATCGCCGAGCACCGCCTCGAGCGCGTCGCGCAGTACGCGGACCGGGTGGTGCACCTCGCCGGCGACGGCTCCGTCGTCGACGGACGTCCGGCGGACGTGCTCGCGACCAGCTCGATCGCTCCCCCCGTCGTCGAGCTCGGTCGCCTCGCCGGGTGGTCACCGCTGCCGCTGTCGGTCCGCGACGCGAGGCGTCGGGCGCCAGAGCTTCGGGAACGACTCACGACGATCACGCCGCGCTCGGTCGACGAGCACAGCCTCGGGAACGGCGCGACGGCTCCTGTGGTCGACCCTGTGCTCTCGGCGCGCCGGGTCGTGGTGACCTTCGGCGAGGTCGTGGCAGTTCGCCGCGTGGACCTCGACCTTCACACCGGGGCCGTCGTCGCCTTGATGGGGCGCAACGGGTCAGGCAAGTCCTCGCTCATGTGGGCCTTGCAGGGCTCGGGGCGTCGAGCCGGTGGGTCGGTGGCCGTCGTCGCCGCCGACGGCAACGCCAGTGATCCGGCGGCGCTGAGCGCCGGTGAAGCTCGGCGACGCGTCGGTCTCGTTCCCCAGACACCGGCCGACCTGCTCTATCTCTCCACCGTGGCCGAGGAGTGCGCCCAGGCCGATCTCGATGCCGGTCGGCCCGCGGGCACCTGCGATGCGCTCCTCGATCGCATCGTGGCCGGCATCGACCGGGCGGCCCATCCCCGCGACCTGTCGGAGGGTCAGCGCCTGGCGCTCGTGCTCGCGATCCAATTGACGGCCGCGCCACGGATCGTCCTGCTCGACGAGCCGACCCGAGGCCTCGACTACCACGCGAAGGCGAACCTCACCGGCGTGCTGCGCGAGCTCGCACGCGATGGACATGCCGTGATGGTGTCCACCCACGACGTCGAGTTCGTGGCGACCGTCGCCGACCGCGTGGTGGTGATGGCCCAGGGCGAGGTCGTCGCCGATGGCCCCACCGAGTCCGTCGTGGTCTCCTCCCCCGCGTTCGCCCCCCAGGTGGCGAAGGTCCTGGCCCCTGAGCCGTACCTGACCGTCGACCAAGTAGCCGCCGCCCTTCGATCGGCGGCAACGACATGAGAGCGACCGCGCTCGATCGACGCCACACGGCGGTGCGGCTCGGGTGGCGACCGGCGATCGCGCTGACGATCGCGTCGGTGGCCGGGCTGACGATGTTCCTCTGGCCGCTCGTGCTCACGCCGCCCGACGAGTTCTCACACCACACTGACGCGCCGTTCGTGTTCGTGGTGATCATGCCGGCCGTGATCGCGGTCGTGCTCGCCGAGCTCCAGAGCGGCGGGATGGATACCAAGTCACTCGCCATGCTCGGGGTGCTCTCCGCGTTGGGTGCCGCGCTCCGGCCGATGGGCGCAGGAGTCGGCGGCATCGAGACCGTCTTCTTCCTGCTGATCCTGGCCGGCCGCGTGTACGGGCCGGGGTTCGGGTTCGTGCTCGGCAACACGACGCTGTTCGCGTCCGCGCTGCTCACCGGGGGCATCGGCCCATGGTTGCCGTTCCAGATGCTGGCCTCGGCCTGGGTCGGGCTGGGCGCGGGCCTGCTGCCGCGCGCGCGCGGAAGGGCCGAGATCGCGATGCTCGCGGCCTACGGCGCCGCGTCCGCTCTCGTGTTCGGGTTCCTCATGAACATGTGGTTCTGGCCGTACGCGATCGGCGGGGACACCACGCTGTCCTACGTCGCGGGTGACGCGGTGCTGTCGAACCTCCACCGCTTCGCGTTGTACACCGTCGCGACGTCGACCTTGGGATGGGACATCGGCCGGGCCATCACCAACGTCGTCGCGATCCTCGTGCTGGGCCCGACGATCCTCGCGACACTGCGCCGTGCCACGCGCCGTGCCGCGTTCGGCGCACCGGTCACGTTCGGGTCAAGCGAGCACGCCGAGGGCGACGTCGGGTCGGTTCGTCACGATCCCGTCGACACGCCAGGACCCGAGCTGCGCGATGCGGTCGGGGTCGTCGACGGTCCAGGTGTTGAGCACCAGCCCGGCCTCGCGGCACCCGATCACGACGGCCTCGTCGACCAGGCCGTGCCAGGGGTGCAGCGCACGATGCCCCCGCTCGACGACGACGCCGATCGCATCGACCGGCTCGACGGCTGAGTAGACGAGGTACCCGGTCGGCACCGTGGGGTCAGCCGCGCGGCAGGCGTCGATGGTGTCGATGTCGAACGAGGAGATCAGCACCTCGGATCCGACCTCCGCCACCACGGCCAGGGTGTCCTTCGCGATCGCGCGGTCGGGCTCGAACCCCGGCTCGTGCGCGAAGTTCTTGATCTCCACGTTCACCAACAACGGCGAGCACGCCTCGAGTGCGGCTCGCAACGTCGGCACCGAGTCCGGCAGATCCGCCTCGTCGAGATCCGCGATGATCCGCCCGTCTCCAAGGCTCGGGTCGTGATGGACCACCAGCACCCCGTCGCGACTGCGCCGCACATCGAGCTCGACTCCGTCGGCGCCCATTCGTCGCGCGGCGACGAAGGCGTCGACGGTGTTCTCCGGGTGGTCGTGGGACGCCCCGCGATGTGCGATCACGAGCGGTCGAGGTGTGACAGAAGTCATGTGGCCCCTTGAGGTGAAATCCTCAGAACATTCCCTTTACAGCCACGCGAACGCCGGGTACCGTGAGTTTGTACCGGATTTCACAAGACCCCGACCCTTGGGCGGGGAGCTGGAAGTCCCGGCTCGCAAGTCGCAAACACCTTCATCCCTGACCGACCTCGGAGGATACCCGTGGCCCTCACGTCGAGCCGCAGCCTGTCCCTGGCCAATGACGACTGGCGCGATGTCGCCGCCTGCCAGGACACGGACCCGGACCTGTTCTTCCCGGTTGGTACCACCGGGCCCGCGATCGAGCAGATCGACAGCGCCAAAGCGGTGTGCGACGTCTGCGACGCGAAGGCCCCGTGCCTCGAGTTCGCCCTCGCCACCAACCAGGACTCGGGCGTCTGGGGCGGCACCTCCGAGGAAGAGCGCCGCAAGCTGCGTCGTGCCTGGGTGGCACGCCAGCGCCGGGCCAGCTGAGCGCTCGGAACCGTCGGCCGCACTGCGGCTCAGAACGTCGACCCCTCGAGCGGGATCTCCAGCCTCACCACCGTGCCGCACCGCCCCGGCGGTCCGTCGCCCGGTCCGACGCTGATCGATCCCCCCAGCTCGGTCTCGACCAGGTTGCGCACGATCGACAACCCGAGGCTCGTCAAGGTGTCGAGATCGAACCCGTCGGGGACACCGACGCCGTCGTCGCGCACCGTGGCGAGGAGCCTCCCGTTCTCCTGGCGGAGGTCGAGACGGACCTTGGCCGGCTGATCAGCCAGCGGCAGGTCCGGCGGGTAGGCGTGCTCGACCACGTTCTGGAGGAGCTCGGTCAAGACCACGGCGAGCGAGGTCGCCGTCGGTGAGGACACCACGCCGGGATTGCCGCGGATCTCGAACCGCACAGGCTGGTCGGGCGACACCAGGCCCTCCTCCACCATCCGGACGAGGGGCCGGATCACCTCGGTGAGCGCCACGTCGTCGCCGGTGTCGCGGGAGAGGATCTCGTGGACGATCGCGATCGAGCGGATGCGTCGTACCGATTCCTCGATCACCGCCTTCGCCGAGGGCTCGGTCAGCCGCCGGCCCTGCAACCGCAGCAGCGACGAGATCGTCTGCAGGTTGTTCTTCACCCGATGGTGGATCTCGCGGATCGTGGCGTCCTTCGACACGAGCAACCGATCGCGGATCCTCAGGTCGGACACGTCGCGGAGCAACACGACCACCCCGCTGACCTCGTCGCGATCCCACAGCGGCAGGGCTCGCACCGCGATCGACGTCTCACCGTGCTCGAGCTCGCCCACCGCCGGCTCACCGCTGGCGAGCGCGTCGGCGACCGCGACCGCGTCGAGGCCGATCTCGTCGATGGATCGCCCGGCCAGGTTCCCATCGTGGCCGGCCCGGATCAGGGCGGAGATCGCGTTGGGCGAGGCGTACCGCACCGTTGCGTCGCCATCGACGACGACCACGCCGTCACCGACGCGAGGCGGTGCCACCAACACCTCGCGCGGCTCGCGGGGATAGGGGAAGCTCCCCGACGCGATCATCTCCGCGAACCGGTCGAAGACCCGGCGGTAGATCTGCTCGAGCTCGCCCGGCACCCGTCGGATCGACGACGGCGACTCTCGAGCCAGGACGGCGATGATCCGCCCCTCACGGCGCACCGGTATGGCCATGACCTGGATCCGATGGCCCAGCCAGGTGCTGTCGATCTCGTCGAGCGCGACGTCTCCCGTCTCCGCGGCGCGGGCCACGATCGGGCGCTGAGTGGCGGTGCGGCGCTCGCCGACGAGCTCGGAGTGGTAGATGGTCTGACTCGTCGAGGGTCGGATGTGCGCGACGACGGTGAACTCCTCGGCCCGGTCGTCGCCCGCAGCTCTCGTGGGCACGTAGAGCACCAGGTCGCTGAAGCAGAAGTCGGCGAGGACCGACCAGGACGCGACCAGGCGGACCAGGTGGGCGCGGTCGGGGGGTGGCAGGTCGACCTCGGCCGCGAGCGCCTCGCTCAGCGCCACAGGTGCTCCCCGATGCGCAGCAGCCCACTCAGGTCCGCCACGTCACGATCGAGCACGGGCACCGACGCCACGACCGCGGCGTGGCGGCTCAGCTCGGCGCGCTGCTCGTTCTCACGCTTGGCGACGATCTGGTAGTTCACGAAGTTCTCGCTGATCTCCACCAGCACGCGGTCCAAATGGTCGATGGCCTCGGGCTCGAGATCGGGAAGCGCCTGACGGAGGGACGCGGCAACGTCGGACGGCCCGGCCAGGATGCGGTGGGCCGCAGCCGCCCCCTCCTCGGACAGCAGCTCGCCGGGCAGCACCTTGTTGAGCACGAGTGCGCCGAGCGGTAGGTCGCGCTGGTCGAGCAGTCGCATGAAGAACTCGGCTTCCCGGGCCGGTGCGGCCTCGAGCGTGGCGACGACCACGAACGTGGTGTTCGGCCCCTCGAGGAGCGCCGTGACGGCCCGGGCGCGTTCGACGAAGCCGTCGTACATCGACTGGAACAGGATGAAGAACTCGGCGATGTCCGACAGGAACTGCGAGCCGAGGACCCGATCCGCCACCGAGTAGAAGGGTTTCGACGCGAGCCCGATGACCCGCGACCGATACGGAGCGATCAGCCACCGCAGCAACCGGCTCGAGAAGAAGTCGGCCATGCGGTCCGGCGCGTCGAGGAAGTCGATGGCGTTTCGGGTCGGGGGTGTGTCCACGACGATCAGGTCGTAGCGGCCCGACTGGTGGATCTCGTAGAGCCGTTCCATCGCCACGTAGTCGTGGCCCTGGATGAACTTGCCGGTGATGTTCTTGTAGAGCGGGTTGGCCAGGATCGCGTCGCGGGTCGCCGCGTCGGGAGCGTGTTGGCGAATCAGGTCGTCCCAGCTCTGTTTGGTGTCGAGCATCGCGACCCATAGCTCGCCGCGGGGCTCGACTCCCGCCTCCTCGAAGGCCTCCGAAGAGACCCGGGTCTCGGTGTTGCCGAATCGGGCCAGACCGAGCGCGTTGGCCAGCCGTCGAGCGGGGTCGACCGTGAGGACCAGGACCTTGCCCCCCAGCTGTGCGGCCGCCATCGCCCCGATCGCGGCGGCGGTGGTCGTCTTGCCGACGCCACCGGAGCCGGTCGAGATGAGCACCTCCTTTGCCGCGGCGAGCTGCTCGATCCCCACGATCGGAACCGGTTTGCGCGCCACCGCTACAGGACTTCCTGCGCGAGGTGCTCCGCGACGATCCGCGTGGTGCGCATGCCGTGGGTTCGGGTGAACTGGTACGGGACGTACACCAGCGACAGGTTGGCGGGGAGCTTGCTGCGCAACGTCGTGAGGTGCGTGGCGCTGGCTCTTCGCAGGCTGACGGCGAGGCGGGCCGCGTCGATCACGTCAGGTCCACCCTCCCCCACCACCTCGGCGAGGGTGGCCCGCGCCTCCGGTTGGTCGAGCTGCTCGAAGGTCTCCTCCTCGCCGCGGTTGAAGAGCTCCGGCAGCACGCGGTTCGCGATCACCGCGGCGATGTCGATGTCGGTCTCCGCGTCGAGGCGGCCCATCAGGTCGAGCGTCTCGTTGACCGGCATCTCCTCCGGCGTCGTCACGATCACCACACCGGTGGTGGCCGGATCCTGGAGGATCTCGATCATCCAGTCGGTCTGCTGTCGCACGACCCCCACCCTGACCAGCTCGGACATCGCGACCGGGCTCGCGAGCTCGCCCACCACGTGCCCCGTGGCGGACGCGTCGACGATGACCAGGTCGTAGTTCCGCTCCCGCACCTCGTAGGCCAGCTTGCCGATCGTGAGGATCTCCTTCACGCCCGGCGCCGCAGTGGCCACGAAGTCGAAGGTGCGGGCGAGGGGGCCGAGGCGAGACAGCAGCGGGACCCGCAACTGGAGGCGGAGGTACTCCTTGAGCGATTCCTCGGTCTCCATGTGCATCGCGAAGAGCCCGGGATGGACCTCCCGGGGTTGGAACTTCAAGTTCGAACTGCCGACGAACTCCCCGAGGTTGCCCTTGGCGTCGACCTCGCAGACCAACGTCCGTCGGCCCTGTTCGGCGGCGAGGGTCGCAAGGGCCGCGGCGATCGTCGTCTTGCCCACGCCACCCTTGCCGGTGACGAAGAGCAGGCGTCGATCCAACAGGTTGGGGGGCGCGACTCCCACCTCCGACTCCGTCAGGCGGAGAAGCCGATGGTTCGCCCGTCCGCGGGCGAACCGATCTCGACGTACGCGACCTTGGCCGAGGGCACGGCGACCTCACGCCCACGCTTGTCGGCCATCCACAGCACGCCCTCCTCGGATGCCAGCGCCTTCTCGATGTGATCCTTCAACTCGTCACGATCGATCGAGTCGTCGAGGTCGAGGTCGATCTCTCGCATCGAGTTGGTCACGCCGATCCGGACGTCCACGCCGGCCCTCCGTTCGAGTTGGGAACACGAGCACTCTAGGTGGAACCCGGACCGCTACCCTCACCTCGTGGGTCCGCGATCGCTCGATGCCATACCCCGCGCGGGTCTGGGCCACTGGCCGACACCTCTCGAACGCTGTGATCGTCTTCGCGCCGCGCTCGGTGGCCCCGAGGAATGCCCGGAATTGTGGGTCAAGCGCGAGGACTGCTCCGGGCTCGCGTTCGGCGGCAGCAAGGTCCGCAAGCTCGACTACCAGCTCGGCACCGCCGTCGACGACGGGATCGAGGTGGTCGTCACTTCGGGGGCGCTGCAGTCGAACCACGCCCGACAGACCGCGGCGGCCTGCGCGCGGCTGGGCCTCGAATGCCACCTGATCCTCTATCTCGCGGTCGATCGCGAGGACCAGCTCTACGTGGAGGGCGGGAACCGACTGCTCGACGACCTGCTCGGTGCGACGGTGCACCCGATCCCACTCGGGCCGGACACGTTCACCCAGGCGGACGCTGTCGTCGAGGCCGTCACCGCGGGCCGGCCGTCGTTGGTCCTCCCCGCCGGCGGCAGCGACACACTCGGCTCGCTCGGCTATGTCGCCGCGACCGTCGAGTGGTACGAGCAGGGCCGCCGGGCCGGGGTGACCTTCGACCGGGTCGTGATGGCGGTCTCGACGGGCGGCACCTACGCCGGGACCCTCACGGGTTTCAAGCGGACCGGGTCGCGGGCCACGGCGCTGGGCGTGTGCGTGCACGCCGACGTCGAGTCGACGAGGGCGCCGATCCCGGCGCTGCTCGCGTCGACGGCCGAGGAGCTCGGCCTCGGGCGCGTCGCCGACGATCAGATCGAGCTGACCGACGAGTTCCTCGGTGAGGGCTACGGCATCCCCACCAAGGAGATGGTCGAGGCGATCGCACTGTTCGCCCGCACCGAGGCCCTCCTGCTCGACCCGGTGTACTCGGGAAAGGCCGCGGCGGGCCTCATCGCCCTGATCCGGCGCGGCGAGCTCGGCCCCGACCAACGGGTGCTGTTCCTCCACACCGGCGGCGCCCCCGCGCTCTTCGCATACGGCACCGACGTCATCGCCGACTGAACCTTCTGGACCTGGCGGTCAAAGCGGGACACGAGCCGCCACGTTCGACCGCCAGAACCGGTGGTGGGTGTGGCTGGGGTCAGACGATCTTGAGCTCGGGGTGGGCCCTGCGGGTCGGGGCGAGCTCGGTATCGACCCGGTCGGCGATCGTCGCGAAGATCTGGGCCGCTTCACTGGTCGGGTTGATCGCGACGATCGGGCGACCCGTGTCGGAGCCCTCGCGCAGCTCGGGCACCAGCGGGATCTGACCCAGGAGCGGAACCTCGAGCCGCTCGGCCAGCTCGGCGCCCCCACCCGCGCCGAACAACTCGTAGCGCTTGCCGTCGTC
>DATEEV010000174.1:0-12414 GCA_035281005.1 Microthrixaceae bacterium
GACTCCGCGACGACGTTGCGAACGACGACGTACCCCTCGACGGCGAAGGCTCGCAGCTGGTCGTCGGTGAGCACCCGGCGATGGTAGGCAGCCGACTGGTCGAGCACCGGGGCGCCGGCCCTACCATTCGGCGGATGACCCGGGCGAGACGAGTTGCGCTGATGGCGATCTCGCTCGTGCTGGTGCTGGCGCTCGCCGGTTGCACGCCCTCCTCGGGCCGGCACCGGCCCGTCCGGGTGCTGGTGCTGGGCGATTCGACCGGGGTGTTCCTCACGTTCGCGCTCGGACAGTGGAACCGGGAGGGCGCCCTCGACGTGAACGCAGGTTCGCTGATGGGGTGCCCGCTGGTCACGACCGGCACGGAGTTCGCGTCGGGCGTCGAGCGAGGCTTCGACCGCAACTGCTCTGGTTGGCCGTTTCTCTGGCTCGAGCGCATCGAACGCTTCGATCCCCAGGTGATCGTGGTCGCGAGCGGCTTCCACGACATCACCGACCGTCGCCTCACTGCGGGTGGGCCGTGGGAGAGCGTCGGCCAACCGCACTACGACAACGTCGTGAGATACCACGTCGAGTTCGCCGCTCGGGTTCTCGAACGGTCCCGCGCCCGTGTGCTGTGGCTCGACACGCCTCCTTTCGGGGAGCGAGACGTCGCGGTGGGCGGCGTCGATCGGCATCCGATGAACGAGCCGGCGCGCGCCCATCACTACAACTCCCTGCTCCGGGAGGTGGTCACCCGCCATCCACGCCAGGAGGTCGTGCCCTACGCGGCGTTCCTCGGCCGCATGCCCGGAGGTGTGATGAACACGGTGGCGCGGCCGGACGGCATGCACGTCGACGGTCCGGGCCGGGAACCGGTCGCCTCGTGGGTCGCGTTGTGGATCCTGATCGCTGGCTCGACCGTGACGCCCCGACCTTAAATGCCTTGACAGGTATATAACCAGAGCGGCATGCTGGATGCATGAGCTTCGCCGTGCTCGCCGATCCCACCCGCCGCGACATCCTCGATCTTCTCCGCGACGGTGAGCGGCCCGTCGGCGACCTCGTCGACGGCCTCGGGATGAGTCAACCCGCCGTCTCGAAGCACCTGCGCGTGCTGCGCGACGCGGGGCTGGTCGATGTGCGCCCGGACGCGCAGCGGCGGCTCTACCGGATCCGTCTCGAACCGCTGCTCGAGATCGACGAGTGGCTCGCCCCGTACCGCCGGCTGTGGAGCGGATCGCTCGACCGGCTGGCCCGACACCTGGAGGAGAACCCATGACTGCCGAAGGAACGCTGATCACGATCGGCGAGCAGCCAGCGCTGCGATTCGAGCGTCGCTATCCGCGCCCGATCGAGCGCGTCTGGCGTGCGCTCACCGAACCCGACGAGATGGCCGAATGGTTCCCGTCGAACGTGGTCGGGGAGCGGGCCGTCGGCGCGCCCCTCGTGTTCGACGACGACCGTCAGCGCGCCGAGGACATCGCCAAGGGGGAGCCGACCCGCGCCGAGGGTCCGGCGTTCCGCGGCACCGTGCTCGTCCACGACCCGCCCAACGTCTTCTCGTTCACCTGGGGCGGCGAGGTCCTGCGGTTCGAGCTCACCGCCGACGGCGACGACACCGTGCTGGTCTTCACCCAGGTCCTCACCCATCCGTCGGTCGCCGCGCGCAACGGCGCGGGTTGGCACGCCTGCCTGATCGGTCTCGACCAGCTGTTGGGCGCCTCGCCGTCGGGCGACACGAGCGACTGGGAGGCGGTCTACGACGGCTATCTCGATCGACTCGGGCCCGCGCTGGGCGTGTCCGCCGACGACGGCTCGATGACGTGGGAGCGAGCCACCCACGTCGAAGCGGACCGCGTCCGTGTTGCGACGACCGACCCCGCCGAGCTCGCGGCCTGGGGGGCCGGCGGACACGTGGACCAACCGATCGAGTGGGAGGTCGTCGGGACCGAGCAGGGCACCGTGTACCGGCTCACCCACCGAGGCATCGCGGGTGATGCCTCGCTCGCCGCGGAGTGGCACGCCCTGTTGCTCCAGCTCGACATGTACCTCGCCGCCGATCAGCTGGTCCCCGCGAAACCCGACCACCTCGTCGCGGCGTACGAGGCGGCGCTCGCCGGATGAACCGGGCGCGCGACGCTGCGAGCGCGCGAGGCTGAATGGGATGGAGCCGAGAATCTCGCTCGTCACGATCGGTGTTGCCGACGTGGCCCGGGCTCGACGCTTCTACGAGGCCCTCGGATGGGAGGGCGAGTCGCCCGACGGTGAGGTCGTGTTCATGCAGGCCGGCCCGATGATCGTGGCGTTGTGGGGCCGCGAGCTCCTCGCCGATGACAGCACCGTCTCCGACAGCGGCGGCTGGGGTGGCGTCACTCTGGCGCACAACGTGAGGTCACCCGACGAGGTCGACGCGGTGCTCGCGGAGGCCGACGCCGCGGGTGCGACGATCGGACGGTGGGGGGCGCCGACGCCGTGGGGTGGGTACTCCGGGGTGTTCGTCGACCCCGACGGGCACCCGTGGGAGGTCGCACACAATCCGGGGTGGCCGATCGCGGCCGACGGCTCGGTCCGGCTGCCGTGACGAACATCGACGACGCCGCGCAGGCCTACATCGACGACATCGCACCCGACAACCGGCCGCTGTTCGACCGTGTGCACGATCTCGTCCTCGAGGCGTACCCCGATGCCGAGGTGGTGATCAGCTACCAGATCCCGACCTACAAGGTCGGCGGCCGACGCCTCTACGTGGGGGCGTGGAAGCACGGGATCTCGCTCTACGGCTGGCAGGAGGGACTCGACCGCGGCTTCGCCGACCGGCATCCCGAGATGAACAGTGGCAAGGGGACGATCCGGCTTCGTCCCGCGGACGCGGCCGATATCGGCGACGACGAGCTGCGAGGGCTCATCGACGCCGCGCTCGGCGGGTGATCGCTGCCGGGCTCAGCGGGACGTGATGTCGGCCCAGTCCTCGTCGGTGGCGGCGCGGAAGAACTCGTCGCGCGCCAGCTCGACGTAGGCGTCGGGGCCCAGCTGGTCGTGGAGCGAGTCGGTCTGGCTGGCCTGGCACCGCAGGGCCTTCACCTTCCTCGCGACCTCGTCGTCGTCGAGGCGGTACCACAGCACCAGCTCGTCGATCGGGGTCGCGGGCACCGCGAAGTCTGGCTTCATCATCACCTGGTCGAGGGGCACGCCCGCGAGGAAGGTCTCGTTCCATTCGTGCGTCTGCGTGGAGTACCACAGCGCCGCGTCAGCTGCGGTGTCTCGCCACGCCAAGGTGGTCCAACGGCTGACAGCCATGTGGTCGTCATGGCCCGTACCGCCGTCGATGTCGAAGGTCAGCATCGTGTCGGGGCGGACCTCGCGGATGAAGTCCGCGATCCGAGCCGCGCCCTCGGCGTCAGGCACATCCGCGCAACCACCGTCGGGGTAGTCGAGCCAGTGGTGCTCGGTGACGCCGAGCACCCCGAGGCACGCCTCGAGCTCGGCGGTGCGCAGGGCCGCGCGCTCCTCGACCGACCGCGGATCGTCGTCCGCGAATCCTGCCTCCCCTCGCGTCGCCGTCACGCACACGACGCGGCGCCCGGCGTCGACCGCGGCGGACATCAGGCCCGCGCAGAGGTAGCTCTCGTCGTCGGGGTGGGCCCAGACGCAGAGGATGGTTCCGAGGTCGGCATCGCGTCGTGGTGGCATCGTCCTCCGTCTTCTGGCACAAGTGACTCGTTGCAGTCTTGCCCGGGATGAACCTTCTCGCACCCAGCTGATCGATCGACTCGTTAGCGTGCGCGCATGACCGACGGCGCGACCGATCCGGACCAGCCTCCCAGCATCGAGGACGGCTTCACCCGCGTCGATGCACAACCCGATCCGAGCCTCCTCACCACGGGAATGGAGCTCACCGCGCAGTGGCCCGCAGTGCGGACGTTGCGTGCGTGGGAGCGGGAACGCCTCGCTGTCGCAGCCGGCGATCAGGTCGTCGACGTCGGATGTGGGCTGGGTGACGTCGCCACCGAACTGGCACTCCTCGTCGCGCCGGGAGGGGAGGTCGTCGCGATCGACGCCTCCAATGCGATGCTCGACCTCGCCCGGTCACGGGTTCCCGACGACCGACCGATCACCTTCCGCGTCGGCGATGCGGAAGCGCTCGATCTTCCCGACGACTCCTTCGACGCCTGTCGATCGGAGCGCATGCTGCAATGGCTGGATCACCCGGATCGGGCCATCGTCGAGATGGTTCGGGTGCTGCGCCCTGGCGGGCGACTGGTCGTCACGGACACCGACTGGAGGACGCTGCAGGTCGATCTGCCTGACGTCGAGGCGACGACCGCGACCTTGGAGGCGCTCCATGCCTTCCGCGGCCAGCAGAGTCGGGCCGGTGGTCGCCTGTTGAACCTGTGCCGCGACGCCGACCTCGTCGAGCTCGACGTCACCGCCGTGGCCCACGTGTGGACCGAATGGGACGTCGACCACGACCCCTCGATCCCGGGCCTGTTCCCGCTGCGCGAGGTGCTGCCCCAGCTCGTCGAGCGTGGGCTGCTCGGTGAGGCGATGCTCGTCCGCTTCGTCGACGACGTCGAGGCGGCCGCGCGCGCCGATCGGCTCTGCATGTCGTTGACGATGCTGTCGGTGTCGGGAAGGGTTCCGCAGTGACCGAGCAGCCGACCGAGCAATCGAGCGCCCCGCGCGCCCCCGGCGATCCCATCCCCCTGCACGAGCTCCTCGCGATCGAGGTGCTCGACGCCGATCCCGACGTCGAGTACGCCGAGGTGCGGATGCCCGTGCGGCCCGAGGCGTTCGGCTTCACCGCGAACCTGCACGGCGGCGCGGTCGCGACGCTCGTCGACGTCGCGTGCGCCGTCGCCGCGGTGCGGAAGTTCGACTTCGACCCGATGCGCGAGTCGCTGGTCACCGCCGACATGCACGTGCGCTACCTGGGCCGGCCTCGCACCGACGCCGTGTTCGCCCGGGCCCAGGTGGTGCGGCTCGGCAGCCAGCTCATCGTGATCGAGTGCAAGGTCGTCGACGGCGACGACCACGTCGTCGCGTCGGCCGACTTCTCGATGATGCGGGTGTCGTTGCGCCGCCCGCTCGCCCCGGGGGTGGAGGGCCGCCCGGGCGACCCCGAGCTGTAGACGCTCAGGTTGCCCGCGGGCCCTCGCGCCGGAGCCAGCGCACCAACATCACCGCGCGCACGATCGCGAACACCCCGAGAGCGAAGAAGATGGCTCGGGCGATCGTGTCGTCGGCGACGACGAACAGCACCACCGAGACCACGAACACGACCGCCACCAGGGCCAGCCCGAGGCGGATCTTGCCCGGATTGAGCTGTGGGGATACGTCCGACATGGGCATCGAGTCTGGCCGATCGGGCCGGTTCGGGGCCACCTGTGGGGGCTCCCGGACGACGAAACCAACCGTTTACATTCCCGACACTTTGGCGTGACGACGCCTTCCTAAGTTCGCTCTCAGCCCGGGTCCCGCAGCGTCGCATCCCTGGTTGATGTCCGATCATTCCTCTGGAAAGGAAGTCACGCATGACTCGTCCCTGTCCTTCTGCTCGACCGGAAAGGAGCAGGCTGATGCGACGATCCGTGTTCACTGGACTCGGGCTCGCGGCTGCGGCACTCGTGCTGTTCCCGGGCATCGCCGGTGCACAGGAAGTCGAAGTCGACCCGGTCGCGTTCTCGCAGCAGGTGAACCTGTTGTGGATCATCATCGGCGCCGTCCTCGTCATCTTCATGCAGGCCGGCTTCGCCCTGGTCGAGACCGGATTCTGCCGGGCCAAGCACGCGTCGCACGTCGTGTCGACCAACTTCGCCATCTTCGGCATCGGCTTCGTCGCCTACTTCCTCGTGGGCTACGCCTTCATGTTCGGTGGCTACAGCTATGTGCTGCCGGGCTTCGACTTCGGTTACAACGCCCCGCTCGGCGACGCGCTGATCGGCAGCGACAACTGGGTCTTCCTGTGGCAGGGCGGCTTCGCCCTCTCCGGCGACGCCGTCGCCAAGTCCGGCGGCGCCGCCGTCATCGGCTTCTTCCTCTACATGGTCGCCTTCATGGACACCGTGGCCACCATCCCCACCGGGGCGATGGCCGAGCGTTGGAAGTGGAAGGCGTTCGTCGGCTGGGGCCTCTTCTGCGGCGCCATCTACTACCCGCTGTTCGGTGCGTGGACCTGGGGCGGCGGCTGGCTCGCCAAGACCTGGGACACGATGGGCCTGGGTGCTGGCTACGTCGACTTCGCCGGATCCGGCGTGGTGCACGCGGTCGGTGGTGTGGCGGGTCTCGCCGGTGCCATCGTGCTCGGCCCCCGCATCGGCAAGTTCAACAAGGACGGCTCGGCCAACGTGTTGCCGGGCCACCACATCCCGATGGCCATGCTCGGCTGCTTCATCCTCTTGTTCGGCTGGTTCGGCTTCAACGCCGCCTCGACGCTGGCCGCGACCGACATCCAGTTCGCGACCGTGGCGACCAACACCGCGCTGGCGGGCGCCTTCGGCGCCGTGACGACGATGTTCATCCTCATGTACACCGGTGACAAGAAGCCCGACCCGGGCATGATGGTCAACGGCATGCTCGCCGGTTTGGTGGCCATCACCGCCCCGTGTGCGTTCACCAGTCCGGCATGGTCCGCCGTCATCGGCATCATCGCCGGTGGGCTCGTCATCTTCGCCGTCCGCTTCATCGAGGCCCGCGGCATCGACGATCCGGTGGGTGCGATCGCCGTCCACGGCGTCTGTGGCACCTTCGGCGTGCTCGCCGTGGGCATCTTCGCCAACGGCAGCTACGGCGGGGCCTGGAACGGCTCCGACGTGCCCGCCATCGAGGGTGTCGTCGCCGGCGAGTGGGGCCAGCTCGGCGCCCAGGCGCTCGGCGCGCTGGTGATCTGGACCGTCATCTTCGGTTTCGCCTTCGCCTTCTTCAAGATCCAGAACGCGGTCATGAAGGGCGGCATCCGCCCGCCGGCCGAGGAGGAGCTGGAGGGCATGGACATCCCGGAGATGGGCGCCTACGCCTACCCCGAGTTCCACCAGGACCACATCACCCTGGCCCACGTCGTCGAGGAGTCCGAGGACAAGGTCCTCAGCTGATCCGTCCGAGAACGAAACACTCATATCGGTGATGGCGCCGGGGTGGCCTTCGGGCCACCCCGGCGTCATGCTCGTCAGGGGTGCTCCACCTCGGGCCTGAGCTCCCGCATTCATCCCTGGACCCTGGAAGCGAACACACGTGGACATCGCCCACATCCTCCGAGACATCCTCGTCGTGCTCGTCGCGGCGAAGCTCGCCGCCGAGGTGGCAGAACGCCTCGGCATCCCCGCCGTCGTCGGCGAGATCCTCGCCGGCATCCTCATCGGCCCCTCCGTCATCGACCTGGTCAGCGGCCAGGACGAGGTGCTCCGCACCCTGGGTGAGATCGGCGTCATCCTCCTGCTGCTCGAGGTCGGCATGGAGATGGACCTCTTCGAGCTCGGCAAGGTCGGCCGCTCGTCGATGAGCGTCGCCACCATCGGCGTGGTGACACCGCTGGTGCTCGGCATGGCGGTGATGGGCGCGCGAGGGGAGGATTTCAACACCTCCCTCTTCATCGGCGCGGCCTTGACCGCGACGAGCGTGGGCATCACCGCCCGCGTGTTCGGCGACCTGAAAGCGCTCGCGACGACAGAAGCGAGGATCGTGTTGGGCGCGGCGGTCGCGGACGACGTGATGGGCCTGATCGTGTTGACGATCGTGGTCCGCCTCGTCACCGAGGGCACGGTCAGCGTGCTGTCGGTGCTCGGGATCATCCTCGGCGCGCTCGCCTTCCTGGTGGTCGGCGGCCTCGTCGGCATCAAGGTCGCACCGCTGCTCTTCAACGGCGTCGAGAAGATCTCGCGCTCGACCGGCACGATGGTGGCCCTGGCGCTCGCGTTCACGCTCGCTTTCGCCGAGCTGGCCAACCTGGCCAAGCTCGCCCCGATCGTCGGTGCCTTCGTGGCCGGCATCGCTCTGGGTCGGACCCGTCAGCACGAGCGCATCCAACGCGAGCTCGCACCGGTCGGCCACCTGTTCATCCCGGTGTTCTTCCTACAGATCGGCATCGACGTCGACGTCACCCAGTTCGGCGAGCCCAAGGTGCTCGGCATCGCCGCGCTCCTGCTGGCCGTCGCCGTCGTCGGCAAGCTCGTCGCGGCGTTCGGTGTGCTCGGTACCCGGGCCGACAAGTGGCTCATCGGCTTCGGCATGCTTCCCCGCGGCGAGGTCGGTCTGATCTTCGCCACGATCGGTCTCACCGAAGGCGTGCTCGGCCAGGATCTCTATGCGGCGCTCCTCATCGTGGTGCTCGTCACGACCCTGACGTCGCCACAGCTGCTCAAGTTCCGGTTCTCCCAGCTGCGCTCGATGGTCACCCGGCCGACCAGCGGGCTGCCGGTCACCTTCGAGCCGCCCCGGGGTGGCTGGCTGCGGGTCATCGACGGCCAGGTGCGCCTCGCCGCCACCCCACCGCCCGATCGCGTGCTCACCGTCGCCCTCGAAGCGGCGGTCGAGCTGGCCGACGCCCGGCCCTCCGAGGAGCTCTTGGACTACCTCGGAGCATCGGTCGCCGGCGCCAAGTGGGACGACCGCGCCTCCGCGTCGCTGCGCAAGGTCGTCGAACGCGGCAACCCGCGATCGTGGCGGTTCCTCGAGGCGGTCGGCGTGCTCGACGCGGCGCTGCCCGAGGTCGCCGAGACCCTGCGAGCCCGATCGGCTGACCCCTGGATCCTCGACACCAGCCACACCCACCGCTGGGCAACCCTCGAACGGCTGCGGTCGCTTCGCCCCAACGACCCCCTCCGGGCCCAGTACGAGCGGCTCGCGCATCCGGAGTGGTTGCTCCTCGGTGCCTTGTTGCTCGACGGGCTCGAAGGTCGGTCGAACCCCGGTGAGGACGCGGCCAGCATCGTGCGCCGCGTGGGTTATGGCGGCGGAGCGGAACGCGAGATCGTGGGGCTGGTGGAGGACGACGGCCTGTTGCGGTCTGCTGCGGAACGGGTCGAGGCCTTCGACGAGGAGGAGGTCCTGCAGCTCGCCTCCCACCTCGATACACCGGAGCGCGCACGTGCCACCTACCTGCTCGCGGCGTTGCGAGACGACAGCCTCGAGGTCTGGGAGATCGAGCGCGTCGGGGCGCTCCACGAGCTGTTGCAGCGGGCCCTCGCCGACGCAGAGCTGACCGGTCTCGACACTCGCAACCTGGTCGAGCGCCACCGGACCGACGCGATGCTGCTCGCGAAGGACCACCCCGACGCGGTCGAGCGGATCCGCCATGCGCCGCGCGCCTACATCGCGCGTCAGCAGCCCGACGCGATCGTCCGCCACGCGGAGCTGACCGTTCCGCCGGTCGCCGCCGGCAGGGTCCGGGTGAAGGTCCACCCCGCCGACGACGGGCGCTGGTGGGTCGACGTGGCCTCGCGCAACCGGCCCGGCCTGATGGCCGCCGTCACCGGCGCGCTCGCGGAGGCCGAGCTCGACGTCGACCGAGCGGTCGTCGCGACGTGGGATGACGACGCGGCGATCGAGTCGTTCCTGGTCGATGCCGCGGCCGAGCCGAAGGGGGAGGAGCTCGCCACCGACATCGAACGCGAGCTCGAGTCACCCCTCGAGGTGGGCGCCGTCGACGGCGCCGAGGTCGTGTTCGACGACCTGTCGTCGCCGTGGCACACGGTGTGCGAGATCACCGCGCCGGACAACCCCGGCCTCCTGCACACGCTCACCACCGTGTTCGCCGCCGCGTCGATCGAGATCAAGGCGGCGAACATCGGTGGCACCGACTCGCTCGCGGTCGACCGTTTCGAGGTGATGGGCCGCGACGGCCCTCGGCTCAACGACCAGGAGCGCGAGATGGTGCGGTCGTTCCTCGCCACCGGGCTCACCGCGAAGCCGCGGCGGTTCCGTCGTGGCTTCGCCGTGTCGGTGGCGAAGGACGCAGCTCTGCCCGACTGATCCGGGCGCCCGGCGGGCCATCCACCCCATGTTCAACCAATTGGTTGACAACACGCGCCCGCTCGTCGTACGGTTCATTCAACCAAACGGTTGAATAGCGTCGACGGAAGGGCAGGCGAGTGGCAGCAGATGCGCTCTCACGGGTGTTCTCGGCGCTCGCCGACCCGACCCGCCGCGACATCGTCGCCCGGCTCGCCAGCGCGGACGCCACGGTCACCGAGCTGGCCGAGCCCTACGACGTCACGGTCCAGGCTGTGTCCAAGCACCTCAAGGTGCTCGAGGACGCGGGCCTGGTGACCCGAAGCCAGGATGCCCAGCGGCGTCCGGTACATCTCGAGGCGGAGGTGTTCGACCTCATGACCAAATGGATCGAGCGATACCGACTCGAGGCCGAGGAGCGCTACCGCCGCCTCGACGACCTGCTGCGGGAGCTGCCCGACGAGGCACCACCCGTCCGATCGAAGGAACCACCACCCAGAGGAGCAACGCCATGACCACGACCAGCAAGCACGAGACCCAGATCATCGTCGATCCCGACGTCCCGCTCGTCCGACTCATCCGCGAGTTCGACGCCCCCGTCGAGCAGGTGTTCCGTGCCCATGTGGACCCCGAGCTGATCGTGCAGTGGCTCGGGCCCCGCGACCTCGAGATGTCGATCGAGCACTTCGACTGCCGCACCGGCGGCTCGTACCGCTACCTGCACAAGCGGGGCGGCGAGGAGTACGGCTTCCACGGCTGCTTCCACGACGTGCGCCCGAATGAGCTCATCGTCCAGACGTTCACCTTCGAGGGTGTGCCCGACAGCGTCGCCCTCGAGCGCATGGTCCTCGAGGATCTCGGCAACGGTCGCACCCGGCTGACCGCGACCTCGCTCGTCGACTCGTTCGAGGACCGCGACGCGTTCGTGGCGAGCGGCATGGAGGTCGGCATCAACGAGGGCTACGACAAGCTGGACGAGCTGCTGGCTGGCTGACATCCGGGCGAGCACCGCTCGGTACGATCCGCAGGTCATGAGGGATGACCCGGGGGCGTGCACCGAGCGGGAGCTCACTGAGCCGGTGTCGTTGTGCCGGCATGATGGCTCGCTCGAGCCCGCGGCGGTGGGCTGGGCCCGACGCCCGCTGATCGACTGCACGTTGCCCGGGTCGTGGGGCCGGCGGAAGCGGTGGGACTTCTGGTCGGTCACCGGCCCGGGCATCGCGATGAACGTGACCTACGCGGACGTCGACTACCTGGGCCTGGCCGACGTGTGGTTCCGCGACCTGGACGCGGGTGCGCAGTGCTCGGCGAGCGTGCCGAGGCCTCTCGCCCGCGGCTTCCGGCTCGCTCCGCGCGCCGGCGTCGGTTCGGTGGCGATGTCGTCGAGGCGACTCGAGCTCCGCCTCGAGGACACCGGTGATGGCACCCGGCTCGAGGTGACGTTCCCGACCCGCGCCGGTGACTTCCACGCCGAGGTCGTCGTCGCCCGGCCCGACGGTCACGAGTCGCTCACCGTCGTGATCCCGTGGACGGAGCGTCGCTTCCAGTGCACCACGAAGGATGTCGCCCGTCCGGCCCGCGGCTCGATCACCTGGGGCGACCGCACCTACGGCCTCGCCGGAGACGGTGACGCGTGGGGGTGTCTCGACTTCGGTCGGGGCAAGTGGCCGTACCGGACCCGGTGGAACTGGGGTGCGGCGGCCGGGATGGTGAGGACGACCGACGGAGGGGCGCACCGCGTCGGACTGCAGCTCGGCGGGAAGTGGACCGACGGCACGGGCATGACCGAGAACGCGCTGGTCGTCGACGGCCGGCTCTCCAAGCTGTCCGAGGAGCTCGTCTGGTACTACGACCGCACGAACTGGCTGGCGCCGTGGACGATCCGCACGCCGCGCTCCGATCGCGTCGCGCTGACGTTCACCCCGGTCCACGACAAGGTCGGCCGGCTCCACGCCGGCGTCGCGTCGAGCAGCGTCGATCAGTGCTTCGGAACCTACGCCGGCACCGTGGTGCCCGATGACGGCGGGGAGATCGCCGTCGAGGGCCTCTTCGGCTGGGCCGAGGAGGCGACCTGGCGCTGGTAGCGCTGAATTTTCGGTCCTCGCTCCGTCTGCACCACCTATGACCACCATCGAACCGCTCCTCATCAGCCTGCCGATCGCGGACCGGAAGCGGGCGCATGCCTTCTACCGCGACGCGCTCGGCCTGGAGCCCGTGGGCGAGCTCGCCGACGACGGCGTGCCCGAGCCGCTGATGTTCGTGCTCAACTCCTCCACCCGCATGATGTTGGTGCCGAGCGACGGTTTCGGCTGGGTCATCGGCGACCACACCGTCGCCCCGTCGGGCACGAGCGAGTGCGTGCTCGGCATCTCGGCCGCGTCCGAGGCCGAGGTCGAGGCCATCGTCGAACGAGCGCGGGCGGCGGGTGCCGTCATCGCCACCGAGCCGGCCCCGCAGCCGTGGGGCTACGCGTCCGCCTTCTCGGACCTCGAC
>DATEEV010000175.1:0-4939 GCA_035281005.1 Microthrixaceae bacterium
GCCCGGGCCGCGGCTGCGCGAGTACATCCGCGCGCTGCGGGCGATCTTCCGCGCGTTCCGCGGCGACGAGAAGCTCGCCTTCGACGGTGACTTCCACCAGTTCTCCCTCCTGCCGGCCCAGTGGTCCCCCGGACCGATCGATGTGCCCGACCCCAAGATCGACATCGCCGCGGTCAACCCGTGGATGTTGCGAATGGCCGGCTCCGAAGCCGACGGGGTGCACGTGCACCCGCTCAACCACCCGATCTACCTGCGCGACACCGTGTTGCCGGAGGTGGCCGCCGGCGCCGTCGCCGCGGGCCGCGATCCGGCCGACGTCGAACTGATCGTGCCGTGCTTCACGGTCGCGGGTGACACCGACGAGGAACGCTCGTACTGGAAGGAGTGGGCCCGCGTGCAGGTGGCCTTCTACGGATCCACACCGAACTACGGCTTCATCTTCGAACAGGTCGACCGGCGCGGCACGACCGAAGCGCTTCGCGAGCGGCAGAAGGCCGGCGACCTGGCCGGCATGTCGGCGCTCATCGACGACGAGCTGCTCTCGCACTTCGTCGTGGAGGGCCCGTGGGACTCGATCGCGGACGGGATCGTCGCCCGGTACGGCGACATCGCGACTCGAGTGGTCCTCTACTTCGGCGGACTCGCGTGGATGCGCGACCCGTCGACACTCGAGCAGTTCGGTGAGGTCGCCCGCGACGTGATCGCGAGATCGTGATCGTGATCGTGATCAGGCGAGGGTGATCGCGGCGTTGGTGAGCACCGGCGTGCCGCGCTCCTTGGTGGACGCGCTCAGCACGACCTGGTCGCCCTCGCGCCAGGCCGAGGTCACGATGGTCTCGCCGGGGAACACCACGCCCGAGAAGCGCGCCTGGTAGCGGCTGACCGCGGCGACGTCCCCGTCGAGGACGTGGTCGACCGCGGCCTTGCAGACGATGCCGAACGAGCAGAGCCCGTGCAGGATGGGCTTGTCGAACCCACCCATGGCAGCGAACGACGGATCCGCGTGCAGTGGGTTCTTGTCGCCCGACAGCCGGTACAGCAGCGCCTGTTGCGGCAGCGTCGTGGACTCGACCACGACGTCGGGGTCGCGCTCGGGCGGGGTGTTGCCGGGTGCCGGACCGGACTCGCCGCCGAAACCACCCTCGCCGCGGATGAACGACGAGAAGCGGTTCGTGCACAGCAGCTCACCGCCGTCGCGGGTCTCGGTCTCGACCACGACGAGCGCACCCTTGCCCTTGTCGTAGACCCCGGTGACGCGGCCGGTGTTGGCGACTGTCGCGGAGGTGGGCAGCGGTCGGTGCACGACGATGTCCTGCTCGCCGTGGAGGATCATCATCGGGTTCACCTCGAAGCCCTCGAGGCTCATCATCCCGATGAGCGCCCCGAAGACCGGGACCACCCCGAAGCTGGGCAGCACCTTGAGGTTCCCCTCGTAGGTGTAGGCGAGCTCCTCGGGATCGGTGGGCGGCACACCCGCACCGATGCCCAGGTGGTAGAGGATCACGCGATCCGCATCCCAGGTGAATTGGTCGCCCGGCAGCTCGGCGCCGACGGCCTTGTCGAGATCGATGGGCATCTTCGTTCGGTCCTTCTCTCAGTCCTGGAACAACGGCGCGAGCGCCATCATCTCCTCGGTGGCGGCAGCGGGGATGGTGTAGCCCTCGGTCGAGCGGATCGCGTCGAGGTTGGCGACGACCTCCTCGGGGGTGGGCGCAACGCCCTTGCCCGCGACCCAACCCGGCCCGAGCCCGACAAAGACCCGCGCGATGCGGCCACCGCCGAGACTGAAGGTCTCGTGGGTCAGGTCGCACTGCTCGCTGCAGAGGAACGCCACGAGGCCAGAGACCTGCTCGGGTGCAACCAGGTCGGCCATCGGGCCCATGAGCTCCTCGGTGAGGCGGGTCTTGGCGATCGGCGCGATCACGTTCGACTTGATGTTGTTCTTCGCGCCCTCGATCGCGATCACATTCGAGAGGCCGACGATGCCCATCTTCGCCGCGGCGTAGTTCGACTGTCCGAAGTTGCCGAACAGGCCTGCGCCGGAGGTGGTGTGCACGAACCGGCCGTACCCGTGCTCCTTCATCACCCGGAACGCGGGCTGGCTCACGTGGAAGGCACCCCGGAGGTGGACGTCGAGCACGGCCTCGACGTTCTCGTTGGTGACCTTCGCGAAGCTCGCGTCGCGGAGGATGCCCGCGTTGTTGACGACGATGTCGACCGTTCCGTAGGCATCGAGCGCTGACTGCACGATCGCCGCGCCACCCTCGGGTGTCGTCACCGAGTCGTGGTTCGCCACCGCCTCGCCGCCCGCCTCGACGATCTCGGCCACGACCTTGTCGGCCATCGAGTCGCTGGCACCCTTGCCGTCGGTCGAGCCGCCGAGGTCGTTGACCACGATCCTCGCGCCTCGCTCGGCCATCAACAGCGCGTGCGCACGGCCGAGGCCCCCGCCTGCGCCGGTGATGATGGCCACTTTCCCGTCGAACGTCACGTCGGCCACGACGATCTCCCCCTGATGTTGATCGGCTGATGTTGATCGCCGGCTCGAGGACGAGCTCGGTGGCGGCAGAACCTATCCGGCGCTCACCATGGGCGCGCCAGTCCCCGCACCGCGGAGCGCCTCGAGGGTCCAGACGGCCAGCATGGTCATGTGCCAGTTCGACGATCCCGGGCCCCACCCGCCGTCGTCGTGCTGCGCGGCGCGGACGTCGTCGGCCCATGCGGCGGGCACCCGGTCACACGCATCGAGGTAGCACAGCACCGCGCTCTGCTCGACGGTGAGATCGCTGACCTCCGTGCGCGCCGCGAAGTCGGCCGCGATCCGATCGACGACCGTCGCCGTCGTGGCGTCGAGCTCGGCGGAGCCGCATCCGAGGTCGGTCATCCACCCAACGGCCAGGCCGGCGTGGGTCGCGTCGTAGCCGCCGTTCGCCGTGAGCTCCTCGAGTCGATCGAAGTAGCCGGCGGGCGGCGGGACCCGGTCGCAGTGCAGCGCCGTGCCGAGCGCCGCGGTGGTCGGAGAGCCCTCGTCCTCCAGGCCTGCCCGCGGCTCGGCGTCGAACTCGACCAGTCGCCGGAGGATGATCTCGTCGTCGGCGAGGTCGGGCTGGCGCAGTCGCTCCTCGGCGGCGGGCCGGGCCCCGACGAGCTCGTCGATGCCGAAGTTCCGGTAAACGTAGTCGACGATCATCAGCGAGGCCGCGTCGATGGTGGGGATCGCGTCGGCGAGCGACGCGGCACCGCGCGCCACCGCAGGTTCGTCCGCGCCCGCCGACCCCGCCGCGGTGGTGGTCACCTCGACGGTGGTGGTCGTGCGTGGCGGAGCGTCGGCCGCGTCGTCACCGCAGGCGACGAGCAACGACAGGATCACGAACAGCACAGCGGCCGGCGCGGGCCTGATGGCCCGCCCGGCCGCTCGCTGTCGGTGCGGAAGCCTGATCAGAGGGTGATGTCGATCGTGGACGACCACGGACCCCAGGTCCCGTTCGCCCGCGCCCTGATCGAGACGTCGTACCGCGAGCCGAGGCAGAGCCCGACGGCCTGGACGCGACCCTGGTTGGTCTGCCCGTTCGTCACGTCGCTGTGATCCGTGACGCAGCCGCCGAGGAACCATCCCGCCATGTTGATCTCGTAGGCGTCGGCTCCGGGCACCGGGTTCCACTGGAAGTCACCGTAGGTGTCACAGCAGCCCTGGCCGATTTTGTGCAGGCCGGTGGGAGCCGCCGGGGTCCCGCTCACCGTGATCGTCCGCGTCGTCGAGGACGAAGCGCCATAGATGTCGGTCACGGTCAGACGGGCCGTGTAGACGCCGGGTGTGTAGACGTGGCTCGTCGTCGGCGAGGTGCTCGAGACGAGATCTCCGGCGAACGCCCATGCCGTGTCGAAGTCCCAGGCGTAGGTGGAGATCGGACCCGACGTGTCGGTGGAGCCCGACGCGTTGAACGCCACGTTCAGCGGTGCGGCGCCCGACGACGGTGTGGTCGTGAACGACGCAACCGGGGCGACGTTGTTGGAGGTGACCGTGCGGGTCGTCGACGCGGTGCCGCCGTGGTTGTCGGTCACCGTGAGCGTCACGGTGAAGGTGCCGACGCCGAACACGTGGCTCGGGTTCACGCCGCTCGCCGTGCCGCCGTCACCGAAATTCCAGCCGTAGCTGACGATCGTGCCGTTGGGGTCCGACGAGGCCGCGCCGTTGAACGCCACGTTGAGCGGGGCGTTGCCCGACGCCGGGGTCGTGGTGAACGAGGCGGTCGGCAGAGCATTGGTCACGGTGACCGTCGCGGTCTCGCTGTCGGTGCCGCCCACGTTGTCGGTCACGGTGAGCGTGACCGTCCAGGTGCCCACCGGGAACGTGTGGTTGGGGTTCGGTCCGGTCGCGGTGCCGCCGTCACCGAAGTTCCAGGAGTACGTGGCGATCGTGCCGTCGGGATCGCTCGAGCCGCTTCCGTTGAACGAAACGGCGAGGGGTGCCGTGCCCGAGCCCGGGGAGCGGGTGAACGCGGCGGTCGGCAACTGGTTGGTCGCCGTGATGGTCGTGGTCGCCGTGTCGGTCGCGCCGTCCTCGTCGGTGACCGTGAGGGTCACGGTGTGCACGCCGAGCCCGAAGGTGTGCGACGGATTCGCAGCCGACGAGGTCGCTCCGCCACCGAAGTTCCAGGCGTAGGTCACGATCGGCCCGTTCGCGTCACTGGACGCGCTGCCGTTGAACGAGACGGCGAGTGGCGCGGGCCCGCTCACGACGTTCGCGCTGATCGCGGCGACCGGCGCGGGATTCGTCACGGTGACGGTGACCGTTTCCGTGTCGGTGATGCCGAGGTTGTCGGTGACCGTGAGCGTCACGGTCCAGGAGCCGTCGTCGAAGGTGTGCGAGGCGTTGAGCCCAGATCCGGAGTCGCCGTCGCCGAAGTCCCAGTCGTACGTGACGATCGAGCCGTCAGGG
>DATEEV010000176.1:0-16258 GCA_035281005.1 Microthrixaceae bacterium
ACACGTCCACCGCGCGTTGGCCCGCCTCGATCAGCGGCGAGTCGAGCAGCACCAACCGCGCGCAGCGATCACCCAGCACCCCGGTGCTGGCCTGCGCGACGACCCCGCCCATCGAGTGGCCGACGAGCACGGCGCGCTCGAGGTCGTTCGCGTCGAACGCGCCGGACACCGAGGCGATCCACGCGTCGAGGTCAGCGCCGACGAGGTCGACGCCGACGAGCCGATCGCCGCGAGCGCTCAGCTCCGCGGCCAGCCGCTCCCAGTACCACGCGCCACGGAACGCTCCCGGCACCGCGACGAAGCTCGTCACGACGGGCCGGTCACCGGGTGATCGCCGGGTCGTCATGATCGACCACCACGAGGAAGGTGGACTTCTGCGGGTCCCGGGCCTCGACGTGCTCGGACAGCCGGTCGATCCAGCCGGGATAGTCCGGGTCGGCGACCATCCGCTCGTAGTCCTCGAGCGCGTCCCACCACCTCAGGTTCAGGAAGTGACGGCCGTCCGCGTCGTCGCGCACGAGCCGCCGGCCTCGAAAGCCAGGCTGCGCGCGATGGAACGCCTCGAACTCGTCGGTGAGCCGGATGTACGCGTCGCGGTGCTCACCCTCGTCGAGGGTCCACGCATGCGACAGCACGAGGATCATCACAGCACCAGAATCATTCGTCACGCCTCGATCAGCACGAGTCGGACACCACCACCGGTGGTCCCGGACACGGCGCCGCGCCCGTCCGCCCGGGTCACGACCTTCCCGAACCTCGCGCCGTCGACCCACCGAGCCACCTCGTCGACGATCGACGCCACTCCCACCTCGAGCGCGTGCAGACCGGCCGGTCCCGCAGAGGACGAGCCCGGCGCGGCATCCAGATGGTCGTCGAAGCTCAACAGCTCGAGTCGCAGCGCGTTGACGTCGTCGTCGGAGATCATCGTCATGGTGATCGGCGTCGGTCGCTCGGCCAGACCGAGCTCGTCGGACACCGTCGGCTCCGCGAAGTGGACGGGCGCGCCGACGCTCCATCCCGCCGCCCGCCACCGCTCTGCCTCCGCCGCCTGGTCCGCGACGCACCACACGACCGAGTGCGGTTCGGAGTGGAGACGGTCGGGCTCGCCGTCGAGGACCGAGCTGCGGCGGTGGGTGGACTCGACGAGCACCAGTGGGAACCCCTCGGGCCCGGTGATCAGGGCCTGGCGCATCCGCATCGGCCCGCCCTCGATGAGCGCCTCCGGCGAGACCGTCCACCCCGCCGCGACCGCAGCCGCCGTGCTGCGGTCGAGATCGGCGGTGTACACGTCGAGCGCTCGAGGCCCACATTGCCACCCGGTCGGCGCGGCGCCGCCGGTGTCGGTGCGCAGCACCCGCACGGTGGGCCCGTCGGGCACGCCGGGGGCCGCGAGGAGGGGCCCGGGCACGACTCGGCAGCCCTGGCCGTAGAGCGCGGCGGCCTCGTCGTCGTCCAGCTCGGGGCGGGCGAGCTCCTCCAGGCCGAACCCGGCGAGGAAGGACACCAGCGCCTCGGGATCGCGAGCGCCGACCACCAGTCCCGCGAACGGCCCCGAGGCACCCATCAGGAGCGCGCCATCAGGAGGTCGGCGACCAGGTGAGCGCGCCGTAGAGGAAGGTCGACAGCCGATCGCCGGTGAACAGCCGCCAGTTGATCGACAGCGAGAGATGGTCGTCGTAGAGGAAGTCGCGGCCCGCGATCTTCTCGGCCTGCCCCATCACGTGCAGCGAGCTGTACGCGGCGCGGCCGTACGCGATCGCGTTGCCGTAGAGGTCGGGGCCGTCGTAGGTGTGGCGGTTGCCGTCGTGGTACCGCTCGACGACCCAGCGTCGCTCGAGGTCACCGGTGATCTCGATCACCTGCCGCGCCCGCAGCAGCGACAACGGCTCGTGCGTGATACGCACCTCGCCCTGACCCGACGGCTGCTGGTCGGCGCCATAGAGCGTCACCGGGCCACGCCACTCCCCCGAGATCTTCGAGGGCAGGTCGTGGGGGCGCCGGCCGTTGACGCGTTCGGTCGCGCAGAACGCGTCGATCCGTTCCCGGGTCGCGGCGTTGGTCTCGTAGTCGAAGGCCACCTTGTAGACGCCGTTGAACACCGCGAAGACCGTCGGCCCGTCGTAGAGCAGCGAGCTGTAGACCTGGGTCTCGCCGTCGTCGAGCACGTGGACCATCGTCCGCAGGTCCCCCCGCCACGCCGGCGAGTAGTAGTGCGCGTCGACGACCGCGCCGTAGGGATGTCCGGCACCGATGAAGTCGGGGCCGAGGTAGATGCGGTCGTCGTCGCTGTCGAGCAGTTCGAACGCGAACTCGGTGAACTCCAACCGGTTCCGCAGCGGGCCGTCGTTGTCGAACAGCGTGTGCATGTAATAGGTCGTGGTGCCGTCCTCGAACACCGAGGAGCGGTTCACCTTGATGAAGCCGGTGTGGTTGCCCTCGGCGTCGAACACCGCGGGGCTGCCGTACCACTCGCCCTCGATCGACTGCTGCCAGTTGCTCGGCTCGTCCGTCGTGGTCACGAGCTCACCTCCGCGCCCGCCGCGGCCAGCAGGCCCCGAACCGACTCGGACTGCTCGGCACCCACCAGGCGCTCGACCTGGGCCCACACCCGATCGACGTCGGGGTTGAAGATCGCCGCCCGGTTGCGTTCGTCACGACCGGCCAGCTCCGCCGCGTCGACCCCGTCCAGCAGTGCGTCGGGCAGACCTGCCTCGATCAGGTCGAACCAGTGCGTCCGGTACGCGTCGACCGTGGGGCGTATCGCATCGAACGCGGCCTCGGTCGCATGGTGGGCGAGCATCCACTCGCTCATCAACGCCCACTGGCGCGGCGCGAGGTCCGCCGGAGTCAGCCCGTCGAGGGCCAGGGCCTCCCGGCGCAACTCGGTGAGCGGTCCGTAGCAGTGGTCCATGTAGGCGAGGTGCGAGCCCAGGTCGAGCCGCGGGATGAGGTCGAGGTGGAACGCGTAGCTGTCGCCGTGCTGGACCGAGTCAACGGTGAAGTGCGGCACCGGTGACGCCGACGGCGTGAACGCGAACAGCATGTGCGAGTCGAGCCCGATGGGCGGCACGGTCATGCCGACGTAGACCAACGAGACGGTGCCGCGGAACAGCCGGACCGACCCGACGGGCTCGGGCATCATCTCGCTGGTCAGGACGCGAGACGGCGTCGCCTCGTCGAGCGAGAGTCGCTCGGCGATCGACTCGACGTTCGACCAGCACAGGTCATGGGATCGGCTCATCGTGCTCCACTCTCGAAGGGGCCACTCACGAACGGGCGAGCGGAGCGGAGCGCCTCGTCGGCCGCTCTCTCGTCCAGCTCCAGCTCCTTGAGCACCCAGGCGGCGGCCAGGTCGGGCTCCTCGCGCCGTGCGGGCGACGCCACGACGCGCACCGCGCCGTGCGCGCCGTCCCCGGGCTCCTGGTCCGGCATGCCCCAGCCGCGGTCGAGGCCGGCCTGGCGCCAGCGCCGGTAGGCGATCTGGTTGGCGTCGCTGCGCACGTGCAGCTCGGAGGCGAGGTCAACTGGGACGAGCTCCGGGCGCTGGCCCTCGACCGTCGGCTGGTCCTCGAGGAAGATCTTGTCGGTGCGCCGGCGCGAGTCGCGATCGGCCCACTTGCCCGTGAAGAAGCTGCGCATCATCGTCCACTTCGACACGCTGTGGGTCGCGCTGATCGGCACCACCGCCGTGAAGATCCGCATGACGCCGAGGGGCAGGTTGACCTCGAGCATCGTGAGGTTCGGGAAGTAGATGCCGGTCCGGGTCCTGATGGGAGGGCGCTCGGAGGAGCGTCGCGAGATGAACTTCCAGATCCCCGACGGGGTCGGCGGGTCGAGGTGCACGGTCGACACGTTGCCGACGATCTGGCCGTCGTGGGTGATCTCGACGACGTCGTAGTCCTCGACCACCGGCGAGTCGGGGTTGCCGAACGAGCCGGCGTGCACGAACGGCGCGTGCGCGATGTCGACGGCGTTCTCGAGCACCCGTTCGTAGTTGGCTGCCCACACGAACTCGCCGGTGATCGCGCGGAACCCCGACGCCTGCGCGACCGCGGTCTGGTCGAGCTCGTCGACGTAGGGCATCGCCGGTCGCTCGGCCTCGGACAGGTCGCCCAGGAACACGAACACGTAGCCGTATCGCTCGACCGCGGGGTAGGTGTCGATGCGGGCCTTCTTCGGGATCGGCATGCCGTCGCGATTGGCCGGGATGCGGGTGCAGCGCCCGTCCGCGTCGTACTGCCAGCCGTGGTACGGGCACTCGATGCACCCGTTGCGCACCTTGCCGCCGGCGAGCGATCCACCGCGGTGGATGCAGATGTCGGACTGGGCGTGGATCGTGCCGCCCGCCTCGCGCCACAACACGAGCTGTTGGCCCATGAGGTCGACGTGGTGCGGCGATTCGCCGACCACGTGGCCGAACTCGACGGCGTACCACTGGTTCTTGATCACGTCCGCCCTCCTTCGAGCCCCGGCCGCGGCAACGTTCGACCGTCGCCCCACAGCGAGCCGACGAGCCGGGCGGTGAGCTCCGCGCCGTAGAACCGTTCGGCCAGCGAGTTCGCCGGGTCACGCTCGGCGATGTTGCGGCGCATGGCGAGATCGCGCTCGGCCAACGCGGCGCGCCGTGGCTCGGGCACGGGGGTCGCCTCGCCAAGGTGGTCGAGCCACTGGCCGACCCGGAGGTTCGCCAGCTCGCCGACCTGGGCGATGCGGGCGTCGGTGGTCGGCAGCACCACGCAGATCGCCGACTGCGACACGCCGACGCGGGTGAAGGTGTCACGACTCACGAACGGTGACGCCTCCGGGTCGTCCTTCAAGGACATGTACACGTCGTTGACCGGCTCGTAGTACCGGTCGACGTAGTCCAGGTCGACGAACAGGTCGGCGCGGGGCAGCAGGTCGATGAAGCACCACAAGGTCGGCAACGTGCCCCAGGCCATGCCGAGGTGCGGCACGTCGGTGTCGGGGCCGAGCCACACCGTCAGGTGCATGTTCGTGAACCCGGCCTCGGGATCGCCCAGCCACGAGTTGATCATCCAGTCGACGCCCGGACCGCTCCAGGCGCGCAACGACCCACGCGGGCCGACCGGGTTCCCGAACGTCGCCAGGTCGGCGACCGACGGGTCCTCCTGCAGCTCGAACCGGGAGAGCACCCGATCCGTGATGTCGCCCATGGTCGCCCAGAGCCTGGTGAAGGCCTCGGTGGAGTCGGTGGTTGGCGACTCGTCGAAGATCTGGTTGACGCTCTTCGTCGTCTCCACGGCACCTCCTGAGGGCCAGGTTGAGGCCGTTCCGCTGGACGGAACAGCGTTTACGCTATCACCCGGTCGGATAGGCAGTGCCGGGCCGGGCGTTTCGCCCGGTGCTCGGCCGGGCGCCGAGTCTCGCGGCCGCAGGGCGGTGCAGGGCGTGGGTCTGCAGATACTCGGCGATCCCCTCGTCGCCGAACTCCCGCCCGAAGCCCGACCGCTTCACCCCACCGAAGGGAACCCGGAACGACATGCCGGCGCGGTTGTGGCAGTTCACGAAGGTCATGCCCGCGTCGAGTCGACGACCGACCCGGAACGCCCGGTCCTCGTCGTCGGACCACACCGATGAGGCGAGGCCGAGCTCGGTCCCGTTCGCCATCCGGATCGCCTCGTCGAGGTCGCGGTAGGCGAGCACCGGCAACGTCGGCCCGAACTGCTCCTCCTCCACGAGCGCGGCGGATGTCGCCACGTCGCGCACGAGGGTCGGACGGACGAACCAGCCGCGGGTCGGGTCGAACGCCGCGGTCGTGGTGCCGAGCTCGATCACCGTCGCGCCCTGCGCGCGGGCGTCGTCGACGAGTCGCTCGACGCGCTCGACCTGCGCCGGGGTGGCGACCGGCCCAATGGTCACGTCGGGGTCGAGGGGGTCACCGCACACCAGCACCCGCTCCGCCGCGGCGACGAACGCGTCGGTGAGTTCGTCGAGTCGGTGCTCGGGCACCAGCAGCCGCTTCGCGGCCATGCAGACCTGGCCGGCGGTGAGGAACGCGCCGAACACCAGGCGCTCCATCACCTCGTCGGAGAAGGTCAGGTCGTCGAGCACGACGGCGGCGTCGTTGCCGCCCAGCTCGAGCACGGCGGGGGTCAGCGAGTCGGCACAGCCGTGCAACACGGTGCGGCCGACCGTCTCGCCGCCGGTGAAGGCCACCTTGCGCACCGCCCGATGTCCGATCAGCGCGGCGCCGACGTCGCCGTCGCCGTGCACCACGCTCAACACCCCGGGCGGCAGGTGCGCGGCGATCGTCGCCAGCGCCTCGGTCACCGCGAACGGCGCGACCGGTGACGGCTTCACCACGATCGCGTTGCCGGTCGCCAACGCCGGCGCCACCTTCAACGACGACAGGATGAGCGGCGCGTTCCACGGCACGATCGCGGCCACGACGCCGAAGGGCTCGCGGGTGAGCAGCACGCGGCCCGCCACGTCGTCGACCTCCCGATCCGCGGCGACCTCGCCGACCCGGTCGCACACCCAGTCGAGGAAGGCGGCGGCGAAGCCCAACTCCCCGGCGCTGTCGACGATCGGTTTGCCCGACTCCCGCGCCAGCAGCGGAGCGAGCTCTTCTGCGCGGGCCGCCACCGCCCGCGCCGCGGCACGCAGGTGCGCGACCCGCTCGTCGAGGGGCATCGCGGCCCAGTGGTGCTGTGCGACGTCGGCGGCGTCGACGACGGCGCCGACGACGGGAACCTCGGTGGTGACGAGCGTGCCCACGACCTCGTCGTGGCGCGCCGGGTTGACGCGGACGAGCTCCCGGCCGGCCCCCGAAGCTGATTCCACGGTGACTGAGTCCAAGGGGCCCGCGGCCCCGAAGCCGGCTCGGCGCATCGATGTCATCGGGCGAAGCCCGCTACGGCATCCGCCACCGACACCACCGGCGCGATCGTCGAGAGCGACCGCAGCGTCGCCTCGTGGGCGTCGGCGTCGAACGCGGCGCAGCCGTCTCCCACGACCCACACGTCGAATTCGCGCACGTGCGCGTCGCGCACCGTCGAGGCGACGCCGCCGTTGGTCACGATGCCGCACACGACCAGCTGCTCGACGCCGACCTTGCGCAGCCACCAGTCGAGCCGGGTGTGGGCGAAGGCCGAGTACGCGACCTTCTCGACCACCGCATCGGCCTCGCCGAGCTCGGCGAGCGTGGCCTGGCCGGGGGAGCCAGGCGCGAAGTCGCCACGCCCGAGGAACGGACGCAGGGCGCGCAGGTGGTCACTGATCAGCGGTTCGCCGTCGCGTCCCGGGACCAGCGTGAACTGGCTGAAGATCACCGGCACGCCCGCACCGCGGGCCGCGTCGAGCAGGGGGACGACGCGTCCGGGGACCTCGGCCAACGCGGGCGCGACGACCCCCGCTCGGGCATAGGCCCCATCCGGATGCAGGAAGTCATGTTGCAGGTCGACGACCAGCACCGCAGCACGACGGGGATCGACGACAGCCGTCATGGGCGACGCTCTCCCGGTGAACAGCGGGAGATCTCGAGGTTGCCCAGCTCGTCGACCAGGCCGGCGAACCCGGGGGTGAGCACGGTGGTGGCGTCGGGTTGCTCCAGCACGGCCGGCCCCTCCACCCGATCACCGGGCTCCAGCGCCCCCCGGTCGATCACCGCAGCGGTGACCCATGAGCCCTCGACGTGGAGCGGACGCTCCCCCGCCCTGCTCGGCCCAGTGGTCGTGGGTCGACCGAGCGAGCGGAGGTCGACCGCAGGCCGGCGGCCGGCGACGGTCGTGCGCAACCCGGCGACGAACACCTCCACGCCGTCGAGCAGCTCGCCGTAGGTCGCCCGATAGGTGCGCTCGAACGCGGCCGCGACCAGGTCGCGATCGACACCGGCCGCGTCGACGGGCATGCCCGATCCGTCAACCAGCGGGGCGCTGACGGTGTGGGTCTGGCCGACGTAGCTCATGTCGAGGTGGTGGCGGACCTCGACCTCCTCGATCCGTGCCCCGGTCGACTCGACGAGCGACCGACCCTCGAGCTCGGCCGCGGCCATCGCGGACGCGAGCTCGGCGACGTCGAGACGGGTCAGCTCGACACCGAGCGTCTGGACGCCGTCGTGGCGCATGTCGGCCATCACGCAGCCCAGCGCGGAGATCACGCCGGGATGGCGAGGCACGAGCGCCCCGGCCAGGCCGATCGCGTCGATCAGCTCGCAACAGTTCAGGCCCCCACCGCCACCAAAGGGGACGAGCAGGAACCGGGTGGGATCGTGGCCACGCTCGATGGACATCACCCGGAGGGCCCCGGCCATGGTCGAGGTGGCGACTGCCAGGATGGCCGCGGCTGCCGCCGGCACCTCCAGCCCGAGACGCGAGCCGACGTGAGCATCGATCGCGGCCGCCGCGGCGTCGACGTCGAGCGCCACGCGTCCGCCGATCGGCCGGTCAGGGTTGATGCGGCCGAGCACGAGGTGGGCGTCGGTCAGCGTCGGACGATCGTTGCCGAGGCCGTAGCAGACCGGGCCCGGCACGCTGCCGGCCGACTCGGGCCCGACCTTCAACAGTCCGGAGCGGTCGACGCTCGCGATCGACCCGCCGCCGGCGCCGATGGTCCGGATCTCGGTCATCGGCGTGCGGACCACCAGGCCGAAGTCGATGGTCGTCTCGGCGGTCACGACCGGCCGCCCGCCCGCCACGACGGCCACATCGAAGCTCGTCCCTCCGACGTCACCGGTGATCACGTGGTCGCGGCCCACCGCGCCGGCGATGGCCGCCGCCGCGCCGACCCCGGCGGCCGGGCCCGACAGTGCCGTGCGCACCGGGAAGCGACGGGCCGCGTCGACCGACATGACCCCGCCGTTCGACGCCACGATCATCAATTCTCCCTCGAAGCCCGCGCCGGCGAGGTCGGCCTCGAGCTGGGCGAGGTAGCCGCCGACCACCGGCTGCAGGTAGGCGTTCAGCGTGGTGGTGGAGGTCCGCTCGAACTCGCGGATCTCGGGAAGGATCTCCGACGACACCGACACCGAGTCGTTGGGCCACATCGCCCGCAACGCCGCGGCGGCGACCCGTTCGTTGTCGGGCGCCGCGTAGCTGTGCAGGAAGGTGACGGCCACCGCGACCGCGCCGCGGTCGAGCAGGGTCCGCGCGGCGTCCACCACGTCGTCGGGATCGACCGCCTGCAACACGGTGCCATCGGCGAGGGTGCGCTCGGCGACGCCGACTCGCAGGTCCCGCGGCGCGACCGGTTCGAAGTCGCCCCAGAGGCCCCAGGTGTGAGGTCGATCGCGACGTCGCATCTCCAACACGTCGGCGAAGCCCTGGGTGGTGATCACGGCGGTCCGCGCCCCGCGGCGCTCCAGGAGCGCGTTGGTGCCGACGGTCGTGCCGTGGACGATGGCCGCGACCCCGGAGGGTTCATCGATCGCCGCGCCCAGGCCGTCCATGAAGCCCTGCGCCTCGCGTGAACGAGTCGAGCCGACCTTCGCGATGCGGACCTCGCCGGAGGTCTCGTCGATCGCCACCACGTCGGTGAAGGTGCCGCCGACGTCGATCCCGACGACGACGGAGCTGCCCACGACAGAGCTGCCGACGACGGAGCCGCGGTCAGGCTCCACCGGCCCCCCGGAGGATCTCGGTCGCGTCGAGGTCCAACCGACCCTCGTCGTCGATCACCACGCCGTAGTCCGACTCGGCGGCTTCGCGGCTCACGTAGCCGAGCGCGACGTCGCGTCGGACCGACTCGGGGTCGCGTTCGAGTGCTCGCCCGTAGCCGCCGCCGCCGGGGCTGTCGATGCGGATGCGATCGCCCCGAGCCAGCCGGACACCCATCGACTTCGACCCGAGCTCGGGCACGACCTCCTCGTCGCCGCAGGCGAAGGCGATGTGGTTCAGCGCTCCCCCGCCACCGCCGACCACGCCCGGAGGCGCATGACGGGCCCGATCACCGAAGGCGAACGCCTCGGCATCCTCGCCGAGCAGTTCGATCTCGTAGCTGGCACCGAGGCCCCCCCGGTGCCGGCCCGCACCACCCGAGTCGGGGCGCAGCGCCCACGACGTGTACCGGATCGGGTACCGCGCCTCCATGATCTCCAGCGGCGGGATCGTCGCGGTCGACAGTGGGGCGTTGCCGTGGTTGAGGCCGTCGCTGACCGGAGAACCGCCGAGGCCGCCGCCATGGAACGAGAACATCACCCACCGCGCGGCGTCCGGGCCGGAGCCGGTGTCGCTGATCGACAGGGCGTTGATCGTGCCGTACGACGCTCCGTTCGACAGCGCCGGCGCCGCCTGGGCCATGCAGGCGAAGATCAGGTCCATGACCCGAAGGATCGTCTCGGTGTAGCCGCCGACCGGCCGGGGATGTCGTGCCGACAGGATCGAGCGCTCCGGGAGCGTGATCGTGACCGGCTCGAGGCACCCCGAGTTGGCGGGAACGTCGCGGAACAGGTGCTTGAGGGCGACGTAGCAGGCCGCCCGCGCCGTCGTGGCCGAGATGTTGACCGGGCCCACGACCGCGTCGGCGCTGCCGGAGAAGTCGAGCGCCAGGCTCGAGCCGTCGACCGTCATCGCCAGTCGGAGCTCGATCGAGTCGGGCGAGCTGCCGTCGTTGTCGAGATGGTCGACCGCATGCCACGTGCCGTCGGGGAGCTCCGCCAGGTGGCTGCGCATCAGTTGCGCGGCGCGCGTGGTGAGCTCTTCGATCGCCGTCGCGACGAGGTCGTCGCCGTAGTCGTCGAGCAGTTCGTCGAGCCGCCGCACGCCGAGGTCGAGGGCGTTGAGCTGTCCACGGAGATCGCCGTAGGCGTTGATCGGCGCGCGGCTGATCGAGCGCACCAGGTCGACGACGTCGGGATCGATCACGCCGGCGCGACGCAACTTCATCGGCGGGATCAACACGCCTTCGGCGTGGATGTCGGTCGCCGCCGGGTTGTAGTTCCCCGCGACCGCACCGCCCACGTCGGTGAAGTGCCCGACCGACGCCAGGTGGCACCAGACGCGACCATCGCGGAAGTAGGGCCGCACCAGCTTCATGTCGTTGAGGTGGGTGCCCGCCTCGTAGGGGTCGTTCGTGCAGAAGACGTCACCCTCGACCGTGTCCCGCCCGATCATCATCGCCACCGCGCCGGCCATCGATCCGGCGAAGACGGGAAGGCCCGACGCTCCCTGCACCAGCGTGGCGCCCGTCGTGGCGTGATAGAGGCCGTGCGACGCGTCGTGCGCCTCGGCGATGATCGGGTTGAACGCCGAGCGGAAGAGCGTGGCATCCATCTCGTCCGCGATCTGGGCGAGGCGGCCGGCGAGGACGGCCAACGTCACCGGGTCGACCGTGGTCTCCGGAGGAGTGCTGTCCGGGGGACCGCTGCGCGGAGGACCGCTCACCCGACGACCACTTCCTCACCAGCATCGGCTGCCCGCGGCTCGAGCTGCTGGACGGGTGCAAGTACGGCGGCGACCGCGCCCGTGCCGGCGGGGGCGTCGGCCAGCGCGGCGATCGCCTCGACCACGGCGTCGGCCGCCGACCTCGAGACGAGGTCGGTCACGTTCGAGTCGAACTTGGCCCTCAGCTCGGTGTCGGTGAGCGGCACGAGATCACCCCCTCGATTCGCGAGGACCTCCTCGACCAACGTCCGGCCGTCGTGGGTCCTGACCTCGAGCACCGCCGGGAACTGATGGGGGTAGATCGCGTCGCACCGGTCCGAACCGCCGACGGTGATCCGCGCCATCACCGCGCGCAACTCGGGGTCGGACGCGGCGGCATCGGAGAAGTCGGCGAGGGCCAGACCGAGCCCGCCCCCGCCACGCAGTGCCGCGGCGACCGCGAACGGTCCAGAGAACTGCGCCTGGTACCCGGTCTCGGGTCGCTGCTTCACCTCGAGCGGCTCGCCGATCGTCCGGACGGTCGCGGTCGCGACCGACAGGTGGGCAGTCGCGACGTCGGACAGCCGCAGGCCACCGGCGCGCAACGCCAGTGCGGCGTCGATCGCTGCGTGCGTGAAGTGATTCGCGGGATACGGCTTGTAGAAGATCGTCGCGGACTCCCAGCGTCGACCGAGGCCGTCCACCACGGGCGCCTCGAACCACTCGTCGCGCAGCAGCGCCTCGAACAGCCCGAACCGTCCCTCGAGTGCGGTCGGTGCGCCGGTCATTCCCCGGGCCACGAGCGACGCGGCGGTCACTCCCGCCTGCGCGGCCCACCCGCAATGCAGGCGCTTCACCGTGCCACCGGTTCGGTTGGCCTCGAGGATGCCCGATGCCATCGAGCAGGCGACGGCCATGGCATGCGCGATCCGCTCGGCGTCGAGCCCACGTAGTCGGGCCGCCGCGGCGGCCGAGCCGATCGCCCCGCAGATGCTGGTCGCGTGCTGGCCGTGTTCGAAGTACACCGACTGGCCGGCCTCGTCGCCCGTCGCCGGTCGGTAGCCGGCCATCCCGAGCCGAACGGTGATCTCGAGTCCGATCGCGACCGCCGCGAGCAGCTCCGCACCGGACACGTCGGCCGCCTCGCCGACCGCGAGTGCGGCGGGCACCACCGACGCGGAGGGGTGCACGATCGACGGGAGGTGGGTGTCATCGAAGTCGAGCGAGTGGGAGAGCACGCCGTTCACGAACGCGGCGAGCGGTGCCGAGGTGCGTGCACCGGCACCGATCATCGTGGCGACGGGGCTCCCTCCCGTCTCGAGAGCGAAGTCGACCGTGGCGATCGAGGTGTCGAGCGGGGTGGCCGCGATCGAGAGCCCGACGATGTCGAGGACGCGCGGCGCCAGTCCCACGCGGAGCACGTCGGGCAGGTCGTCGAGCCGGGTCCGCGCCGCGAGCTCTCCGAGGCGCTGCACCAAGGTCGCGTCCATCACCCGCCCAGGATCGCGAGCGGTCGCACCGGTGAGCCAGTGGCGCCGACCAGGTGCAACGGCGCCACGACGACGGCGAACTCGGTCGCGTCGAGCGCGGCGAGCTCGTCGAGGGCCATCGTCTCGATGATGTAGACGCCGGCCTCGACCAGCAGGACGCGGTGCGCGGGCAACGTCGCGTGCCCCTCGCCCGGCCGGATGCACTCGAAGGCGATCGTGTCGGCACCGACGGCCACCGGCTCGCGCGCCGCGCACCACCGGGCACCGGCCTCGCCGACTCCGGGCACCCCGGTCTCACGACCGACGAACGCCTCGGCATCGTCCCAATGCCGCCCCCACCCGGAGCGGATCAGGATCACGTCGCCCGCACCGACGCGCACCCCCACGCGGTCACACGCCGCGTCGAGCTCGTCGGGGGTGATCTCGTGTCCGCCGGCGAGCACGTCGACGCCGTGCAACGCGGCCACGTCGAGCAGCACGCCGCGGGCCAGGATCGGTGCGATCTCCTCGACACCGAGTCGGTTCAGACGACCGCCGGCCTGCGCGGCGTCGGCATCGACCCCGCCATGGAGCTCGCCGCAGTGCGAGACGTGCCCCAGCGCGTCGATGTGGGTTCCGACGTGCGTGCCCGACACCAACAGGTCGTTCGCGGCCGACCCGCCATCCGCGCGGACCTTGTCGCCGTGCCGGCGTGGCATCGAGAGTCGGTACTCGGGATGGTTCGGCGACTGCGGCATGCCCACGACCATCGGTCGCGAGAGGTCCACGATCTGCGTGTCGCTCGCCAGGAGGTCCTTCATGTGACGACGTCCGCGTCGCGCAGCTTCGCGATCTCGTCACCCGTGAGCCCGAGGTCGGCGAGGACGGCATCGGTGTCGGCGCCGAGGGCGCGGCCGGTGTGGCGGATCGAGCCCGGGGTGGCCGACATCCGGAACAGCACATTCGCCATCCGCAGGTCCCCGAAGTCGTCGTCGGGCACCGTCGTGATCATGTCGAGTGCCGCGACCTGGGGGTCCTCGAGCAGGTCGGCCGCGGTGTAGACGGGGGCCACGGCGGCCTGGGCCTGGTCGAAGGCGGCCATGACCTCGTCGGCGGAGCGCGCCGCGATCCACGAGGCGACCATCTCGTCGAGCACCTCGACGTGAGCGGCCCGACCGGCGGCGGACCCGAACCAGGCCTCGTCGATCACCTCGGGGTGGCCGACGAGGCGCATCACCCGCTCGGCGATCGAAGTGGCCGACGTCGAGATCGCCAGCCACCGTCCGTCCGCGCTCTGGTAGGTGTTGCGGGGCGCGTTGGACGTGGAGCGGTTGCCCGAACGCGCCTGCAGCTCACCGAGCTGGTCGTAGACCGACGGGCCGGGCCCGACCGCGCACATCATCGGCTCGAGCAGCGACACGTCGATCACCTGGCCCTCCCCCGACCCGCCCGGACGGTCACGATGCCACAGCGCCATCATCACGGCGCCCACCCCGGTCAGTCCGGCGAGGGTGTCGGCGAGGCCCATCGGCGGCAGCGTGGGAGGCCCGTCGGGCTCGCCCGTGACCGCCGCGAACCCCGACATCGCCTCGGCGAGCGTTCCGAACCCGGGTCGCGACCGGTACGGCCCGTCCTGGCCGAACCCGGTGATGCGCGTCAGCACGACCCGAGGGTTGACCCGCCGGAGCTCGTCCCATCCGAGGCCCCACCGCTCGAGGGTCCCGGGTCGGAAGTTCTCGACGACGACGTCGGCGTCGGCGACGAGGCGCAGTACGAGGTCCGCGCCCTCCGGGCGGGACAAGTCGATCGCGACGCAGCGCTTGTTGCGGGAGATCGTCTTCCACCACAGCCCGATGTCGTCCTTGACCGCGCCGTGGTGGCGGAACGAGTCGCCGTCGCGCGGGTGCTCGACCTTGATCACCTCCGCGCCATAGTCACCGAGGACCTGGGCGAGCAACGGGCCGGCCAGCACGGTGGACAGCTCGAGCACTCGCAGTCCGGTCAGCGGCCCGGCAGCTTCGCCACGTTCGGTCACGAACCCACTTCCCCTCGGGCCGGATTCGGGATCGAACCGGCGTGTTTCTGTCAGCGGAACGCTATTCCAGTTTCGCCGCACCCTCTCAGATGGTCAAGCAGGGCCCCGGGTCGTGGGTACATTGTTCCGCACAGCGGAACGCTGGCGGGTGGGGCGCGAGCCGTTCGAGGAGGACAGATGGCACGGATGAAGACGGGCGAGAAGGCCCCGGCAACCACCGACGAGGCGGTCGACGCGGGGCGGCGGGTGGCCACGATCGAGCGCGCCGCCGACGTCCTCTTCCTGTTCGCCGGTGATCGGCCGACCCTGGGCGTCACCGAGATCGCCTCGGAGCTGTCGATCTCGAAGGCCGTCGTCCACCGGATCCTCACCTCGCTCAAGGACCGGGGCCTCGTCACCTCCGATGCCACGACCCGGAAGTACTCCCTCGGGCCGGCGGTGCTCGAACTGGCCGCGCGGTACCGCCAGCAACTCGACGTGCGACCGCTGGCGATCGAGGCCATGGAACGCCTCTCGGCAGCCACGTCCGAGACGGCGACCCTGTCGATCCGCAGTGGCTGGCAGCGGATCTACGTCGAGCAGGTGACGCCCCCGCTCGAGGTGAAGATGTCGGTCTCGCTCGGGGTGTCCCATCCGCTCCACGCCGGCTCGTCGTCGAAGGCGTTCCTCGCCTTCCTCTCCCAGGAGGAGCAGGACGCGTTCTTCGAAGATGCGACGCTCACCCCGCTGACCGAGCGCACGGTCACCAACCCGATCGCCCTCCGCAAGGAGCTGGTCAAGGTGCGGGAGCAGGGCTACGCCGTGTCGCTGGGCGAGCGTCAGCTCGGGGCGGCCTCGGTCGCCGCGCCGATCATCGAGGACGGCCGGCCCATCGCGGTCATCAGCGTGTGCGGCCCGCTCGAGCGGTTCCGGCCAAAAGTCGATCAGGCCGCCGAGCTCGTCGTCGCCGAGACCGAGCGCATCTCCGCCCGCCTCGGTCACGGTCCGGGCTGATCTCGAGGCACCCTGCCCGCACTCCTGCGGAACATAGTTCCCCCTGGCGGAACAGGGGGCCCGTCGGTAGGGTGACGAAAACCAGACGGAGAGGCGAGGCGATGACGACGGGACTGCGAAACCGACGACCGCGACACGGGCGAGGAGTCTGGCGGGCGGCCGTCGCATGCCTGTCGTTGACGATCCTCATGACGGCGTGCAGCACCGGCGCCCCGACCGACTCGAACCCCCTCGCCGGGCAGCTCACGACGCGGACCATCGACGTCGACGTCTCCGGGGCGACCACCTACTCGGTCGCCGACGCCCCCGCGCTCGGCGCCGGTCAGCCGGCCGGGTTCGAGCTCACCTACGACGGTTCGAGCCTGGTCACCCGGGTCGACGGCACCCTCGGCTACGACGCGGGCGCGGGCGCCGGTCCGTCGGTGACGCTGCACCTCGAGTCC
>DATEEV010000177.1:0-4275 GCA_035281005.1 Microthrixaceae bacterium
ACGACCTGCCCGAGATCAGGTCCGGCACGGAGGAGGAACGGGTCGAGCTTCGTCGCTGGCTCGAGCGGTTCTCCGCGCTCTTCGAGCGGTCCGGCGCGGTGTTGCGGATGTGGACCGAGGTCGAGTCCGCGAACGTGCCGGCCGGTGCCGCCGGGTCCGACCTGTTGCACCACCTGGCGGACGAGTTGGGCCGCCGGATGGTGGGTCCGCCGACGCGGCGTGGCCGGAAGTCCCCGGCGGTTGCGCCACCGGCGGAGTTCGACCCGTCGATCGCCGCGCTGGCGGTCATGGCCATGATCGAGCGCTTCCACTACTACGCGAGCACCCGACAGCTCCGCGGAGATCGCGACGAGGTGCTCGAGACCCTCGGGGATCTCATCGTCCGCGCGCTCGTCGGCTGATCGACCGCGGTTAGCTTCTCGCCGACCGACGATGGTCGGTCGTCGATCGTCGAGCGTGCATTTCAGGGCGTGCTTTTCAGGCGGCCGCCTCACCCCTAACCTGACGCCGGCGTCAGGTTTCTGGGGAGCCGGGAAACGCTCGACCGGGTTGGAACAAGGGGGACAAATGCGCCGAGTACTCGCAGCGCTCACCGTCGGCATGCTCGCGCTCGCTGGCTGCGGCAACTCCGACGGGGAAGCCGAGAGCACCACCACCGCGGCAGAATCGGACTCCACCGTGGGCGGAGGTGAGGCAGTGCCCGTCGTTGCGCCGGGCGTCACCGACACCGAGATCCGCGTCGGTGGTGTGGCCTCGGTGACCAACCCGCTGGGGGGGAGCTACGGCAACGCATTCGAGGGCGTGAAGGCGTATTTCGAGATGGTCAACAGCGAGGGCGGCGTGCACGGCCGGAAGCTGGTCCTGGCCCAAGAACGCGACGACAAGGTGTCGGGCAACAAGGCTGAGATCGAGGCACTGATCTCCGCCGAGGGCGACCAGGCGGTCTTCGCCATCCTGCCCGTCGCCTCGCTGCTCTTCACCGGTGCGGACTCGGCGGTCGCCGCCGGGATCCCCACGTTCGGCTGGACGATCAACCCCGAGTGGGAGGGCACGGCGGACAACCCCAAGGCCAACCTGTTCGGACAGACGGGGTCGTTCCTCGGCTTCGACCTCCCGGGCCAGGGCACGCCGTGGCTCGCCAACGAGCTGGGTGCCGAGCAGATCGGGGTGCTCGCCTATTCCGTCCCCCAGTCGGCACTGTGCGCCGACGGGGTGTCGAACAGCTTCGAGACCTACGCGGACGGCACCGATGCCGAGGTGGTCTTCGAGGACAAGGCGCTGTCCTACGGCGAGACCAACCTGAGCGTGCAGGTCTCGAAGATGAAGGACGAAGGCGTCGACCTGGTGCTCACCTGCATGGACACCAACGGTGTCGTCACCCTGGCCCGAGAGATGAAGAAGCAGGCGCTCGACGCCAAGCTCTACCTGCCGAACGGTTATGACGACGCCCTCGTCGAGGAATTCGGCGATCTCTTCGAGGGGTCGTACGTGCGGACCGACTTCGCGGGCTGGCACCTCCCGGAGGACGAGCAGCCGGACGGCCTGAAAAACTTCCTCGAATGGACCGAGAAGGCCGGGGTCGCGCCGAGCGAGAACGCGATCGCCGGCTGGTTGAACGCCGACCTGTTCGTCGAGGGCCTGAAGGCGGCGGGGCCGAACTTCGACCGCCAGAAGCTCATCGACGCCATCAACGCGATGACCGACTACAAGGCGGACGGGATCATCCACAACGTCGATTGGACGAGGCAGCACACCGAGCGCGACGACCCCGACAAAGGCTGCGACTTCAAGTCCATCGTCGAGGACTCGGAGCTGGTGCCCGCGTTCACCGAGCCCGGCAAGCCCTTCCACTGCGTCGACGGCTCGGACCCCGCGAACCTCGAGCCCGTCAACGAGCCGTGATCGGGCACGGATGACCCCGACGTGAGCGACGCGCTCCGCTACGCCATCTACGGGCTGCCCGTCGGTTGCGTCTTCGCGCTGCTCGCGGTCGGGCTCGTCCTCAACTACAAGACCTCCGGCGTCTTCAACCTCGCGTTCGCCGCCCAGGCCTACGTCTCGGCCGCGGTGTTCTACGTCGTTCGCAAGGAGCACGAGTGGGCCCTCGTCCCGGCCGTGGTGCTCGCCGTGTTCGTTGTGGGCCCACTGCTCGGGCTGGTGCTCGACCGCTTCCTCTTCCGGCACCTCCGCACGGCCACCCCGCTGGCGAAGCTCGTCACGTCGATCGGTCTGTTGATCGCCATCCCCGAGCTGACGAAGCTGGCACTGAGCTTCGGCAACGAGCCGCAGTACAACCCTCCGCCGATGTGGCCGGTGCGCAGAGCTGACCAGTTCCTCTGGCCCGAGGGTGCCTCGATCGTGCTCGATGCCGCGCAGATCGTGACGATCGCCTCCACCGCCATCGTGTTGATCGGGCTCGCCTTCCTCTTCGGCCGCAGCTCGCTCGGCCTGCGCATGCGAGCGGTCGTGGAGAGCCCACGCCTCGTCGAACTGCAGGGCATCGACAGCGATCAGGTCTCTCGCGCGGCCTGGATCGTGTCGAGCCTGATCGCCGGCCTGGCCGGCGTGCTGGTGGCACCGTTGTTCGCGGCCCTCGTCTCGAACGACCTGTTCACGATGCTCGTGGCGGCACTCGCCGCGACCGTGTTCGCGAACCTCACGAGCATCCCGCGAGCCGTCATCGGCGGCCTTGCCCTCGGCGTGCTCCAGGCCGAGCTCGCCGGATTCCTCCCCGCCAACAGCCTGCTCGCGGCAGCCGTGCGGCCGGCCCTGCCGTTCCTCGTGCTCTTCGGGCTGTTGATCGGTCGCCTGATCGTCGCCAAGGTCCGTGGTCGCGACGTCGAGTTCGAGCGGGAGGTCACCGATCCCATGGCGGGGGTGGACCCACCGCCTCCCGTGCCGGTCGCCGCGTCGCGCCCGCACTGGATGACCGTCGGCACGCGGGTGTTCGGCGTCGTGGTCACGGCCCTGATCGCCTACCTGTGCTGGTTCGTGTTCGACGCCGAGTGGCTGGGGATCTTCACCGGCGGCGTGTGCCTCGGGTTGATCATGTTGTCGATCGTGATGATGACCGGGGTCGGTGGCACCATCTCGCTGGCCCAGGCAAGCTTCGCGGCGATCGGCGCGTTCACCACCGCGCAGGTCGTCGATCGGACCGGCATGGCCGTGCTCGGCGCCATGTTCGTCGGCGGCCTCGTCGCCGCGGCCGTCGGGGCGGTGCTCGCGGTGCCGGTGGTCCGCCTCCCCGGCATCTATGCCGCGCTCGCCACGCTCGCGTTCGCGCTGATGTTCGAGCGGATGATCCGCCCGCTCGACTGGGTCAGCGGCGGCAACGTGCCGGTGAAGGTCCCGAGGCCTTCGTTCGGCTCGGTCGAGCTCACGTCGAATCGGTCGTTCCTGTTGTTCGCCGCGGCGCTGTCGGCGATCGCCAGCATCGTGGTGATCCTGGTCCGGCGCGGCACCACCGGCCGCTTCCTCGACGCCGTGCGCGGCAGCGAGGTCGCGGCCGCGTCCATCGGCATCACGCCGTCGCGCCAGCGGCTCGTCGCCTTCGTCCTGTCCGCCGGCATCGCCGGCTTCGGCGGCGGCCTGATGGCGAGCTTCGTCGGCGAGGCCAACTACGAGGCGAACTTCGTGTTCCTGTTCGGCCTCGTGTGGCTCACCCTCGTGGTGACGGCGGGCGCCCGGTCGGTACAGGCCGCGATCGTGTCCGGTATCACCTTCTTCCTGGTCCCGAAGCTGCTGGAACGACTGTTCGCATGGCCGGGCAACGTCGTCGACTCGCACCCCGACGTCGATGGCATCGCCCGGACCCTGCTGGAGCTCCCCGACCCCACCTGGTCCCAGGGCGTGGCCTTCATCCTCTTCGGGCTCGGCGCCCTCACCTACGCCAAGCACCCCGAAGGGATCATCGAGTACCAGACCACCGCGTCGGTGAACCGGATCGTCGCCCGCGTCGAACGCCGCAAGCGTCCAGCCGATCCCGAGCAGCCCAGCCGACCGAGCGAGCCGAGCCATGACCTCACCCCAGCCTGAGCTCGGCCTGCGCTCCCCCCCACCGCTGCTCGACGCGCGGGAGGTGACCAAGCGCTTCAGCGGGATCATCGCCCTCGACGCGGTCTCGCTGTCAGTGGCACCGGCTGAGTTGGTCGCACTCATCGGTCCGAACGGGGCCGGCAAGACCACCTTCTTCAATTGCCTGCTCGGGGTGCTGCGGCCCGAAGGCGGATCGGTGCGCTTCGACGGGCACGACCTCGAAGGCATGCCGGTGGCACG
>DATEEV010000178.1:0-3125 GCA_035281005.1 Microthrixaceae bacterium
GAACCGCTCGATGCACCGCTCGCGCAGCGCCGGCGTGATCGGCACTCCGGAGATGAAGCGCAGCGTCGTGTTGGCCTCGGGCGCACCCGACCGGGGCATCTCGGGTCGGTCCGGGTCATCCGCGAGCAGCGACACCATCGAGCCGAGCGTCGACGCCATCGTCGCGCCCGTGCGGTTGATCTCGGGCCAGAAGTTGGACACGGAGAACCTGCGGTAGATCGACGCCCGCCCGCCGATCACCAGCGTGCCGATGAGCACCACGGTCACCGCGTTGAAGTGGAACATCGGAAGCGGGGTCCACACGACGTCGTCGGGTGTCCGGCCCCACATGGTGGCGATCTGGATGGCGAGGGTGACCGCATAGTTCTGGTTGATCATGCAGCCCTTCGACGGCCCGGTGGTGCCGCCGGTGTAGATGAAGACGGCGAGGTCATCAGGCTTCGCGACGTGGGCCTCGGCGATGGGCTCGTGGGTGCTGACGTCGAGCCAGTCGTGCCACCTGGTCGTGCCGATCTCGATGTCGGGGACGATGTCGTCGACGACGACGATGTGGGCGAGGTCCGGCAGGTCGGGCGCGACATAGGCGGCGCGATCGACGAAGGCGGCGTCGACGATCAGCACCTTCGTGCCCGAATCACGCAGCTGGTGGCGCAGGTAGTCACCCTTGAACGCGGTGTTGACGGGCACCGAGACGGCGCCGAGGCGCAGCGCGGCGAAGATCGTGACCAGCTGCTCGGAGCTGTTCTCGCACAGCGAGGCCACCCGGTCGCCGGGCTCGACCCCGTAGGCGCTCAGTGCGCCGGCGACCCGGTCGGCCTCGGTGATCAGCTGCGCCGCGCTCCACGACTTGCCCATCACGTCGAACAGCTCCCCTTGCGGGTCGGTCTCGAGGCGACGCTCGATCAGCTCGGTGATCGTCTGTTCGTCCCGCTTCGTCCAGGCCGCTGTGCTCGTAGGAGGGCTCATCGGCCGCGAGAATATGAGATATACGATCTACAGGATGGATCGGCGGAGCAGCGGTGAGCAGGTGGCCGCCCACATCCGTCAGCTCATCTTCGACGGGTCGCTCCAGCACGGCGACCGAATCCGCCAGGACGAGGTGGCCGAGACCCTCGGGGTCAGCCGCATCCCGGTCCGCGAGGCGATCATCGCCCTCGACCGCGAGGGCTGGGTCACGATCGAGCCGCATCGCGGCGCCTTCGTGCAGGGCATCGACGAGGCCTCGGTCCGCGATCACTACGAGTTGATCGGCCTGATGTGGGGCCTGGCCGCCAAACGTGCGGTCGAGCGTGGCGATGCCGAGGCCTTGGCGGTCCTCGTCGGGTTGCAGCGCGACCTGGCCGCCAGCGACGACGTCGACGAGTTCGCACGCCGCAACGAGACCTTCGTCCGTCAGCTCTTCGAGATGGCGCATTCGGCGCGGCTCGTCTCGCAGTTGCGGGTGATGCCCGGGATCGTGCCGGGGAACTTCTTCGCGCAGGTGCCCGACGCGATGGACACCCAGGCTCGCGGCACCGGGTGGATCGTGAAGGCGGTGCGCGCCGGCGACGGCGAGAAGGCCGCGGACGCGGCGCTCAAGCTGTTGATGCGCCAGGGCGACCACGTGGTCGACGCGCTCGCGGCCCGAGCCTTCGCGGCCGCGGCCGCGTCATAGCGCGCGGCTACTCCTGCCAGGCCGGGTCGCGGTCCGAGCGCGCCGGCTGACGCCCGATCTTCAGTGGGCACAACGGCGCGTCCATCATCAGGATCCGTTCCGCCGAGCTCGACCGCTCGTAGAGCAGCTCGCGCCACCCCTTGAGCCCGCCGCGGTAGGCGACGGCCTTCTCGAGGTCGGCCCACTGCTCCCACGACGGGATCGCCCAGATCAGCACGCACTCCGCGTCGTCGTGCATGGCCGTGCGCCAGGCACCGACCAGCTCCCAGCCGTGCTCGGCGTAGGCGGGCACCGCGTGCTCGCCGACCAGCGACAGGAACTGCTCGGCGTCGCCCTGCTCGACCGTCACCATCTCGTGCGCGTAGGCGACTCCGCTGACGCCGTCCTCGCACAGTTGGGTGATCGTGCGGGTCCACGGCGCGGGGATCAACAACCGGTCGAGCCCGCCACGGCGGTAGCCAGAGGCCTCGGCCCACCATCGCTCGAGCTTCTCGTCCTGGAGGTTGGGGCGCGACAGCTCGTGGCGCAGTCCGGCGGCCAGGCCGTCGAAGCCGTCCTCCTCCCAGAGGTTGACGACCTCGGGCCAGCGGCCGGTCGTGCCGACGACGCCCCACACCCCGAAGCAGAGCTGGTCGCGCTCCTCCTGGGCGATCGGGCTCCAGTTGGCGGTCATGTGGTGCATGTACCGCGCCCGGTTCTGCCCGACGATGTCGATGAACTCATGGGTGTAGAGCTTGTGGTTCCCGGAATCGCTCACCGATGGATTGTATATATGATACGTCCGGCCTGAAGGGGGACCGTGAGCGACACGACGGGGACGATCACCGACGAAGGCGTGGAGCGTCTGCGGGCGCGCATCGGCATCCCCGAGCCGCACCCGATGCCGCCGCACTACCGCGAGCCCGGCATCGACGCGTTCCGGGCCGTGGCCGAGGCGTACGGCGACGACAACCGGTTGTGGTGCGACCCCGACTATGCGAAGGGCACACGATGGGGTGGCCCGATCGCGTCGCCGGTCCTGGTGGGTGGCGACACCCTCATCGGCGAGGACGAAGTCACTGCAGTCGCCGATGAGCACCGCGACCTGATGAAGGGCGACCCGCTGCGCGGCGTGCACGCGTTCTACTCGGCGAGCGAGCGCGAGTGGTGGGCGCCGCTCCGCCCCGGGCATCGGGTGACGAGGCGAAACGCCCTGGTCGGCGTGCTCGACAAGTCGTCCGACTTCGCCGACCGGGCCATCCACGAATGGACGGCCCAGGTGTTCCGGGCGGACGACGGCACGATCCTGTCGGGCCAGTACCGGCTGATGATCCGCACCGAGCGATCGAAGGCCCGCAAGCGCGCCAAGAACGCCGACGTCGAGCTCACCACGTACACCGACGATCAGATCGCCGAGATCGACGCCCAGTACGCGTCCGAGGGCCCGCGCGGCGCCGAACCGCGCTGGTGGGAGGACGTCGCGGTCGGCGAC
>DATEEV010000179.1:0-2178 GCA_035281005.1 Microthrixaceae bacterium
CGCGGCGCCGACGACCGGATCGACCCATTCCCACCCGGTCAGCCACATCACGCTGGCCGCGACCATGACGCCGATCGAGCCCAGGAGGTCGGCCAGCACCTCGACGTACGCCCCTTCGACGTTCAGCGACTCAGCCGCACCAGCCCGCAGCAGTCGGAACGACACGAGGTTGACGAACAGTCCGATCGTCGCCACCGCCAGCACGGTCAGCGAGGGCACCTCCTCGGGGTTGCCGAGGCGAATCGCGGCCTCGACGAGCACGTAGATCGCCACGCCGAAGAGCAGCACGGAGTTCGCGAGCGCAGCGAGGATCTCCAAGCGGTAGAGCCCGAAGGTGCGTTGGCTGCGAGTCTGGGTTCGCGACGCCAGGTGGATCGCGGCGAGCGCCATCCCGATGCCGATCGCGTCGGTCGCCATGTGCCCGGCGTCGGAGAGCAGTGCCAGCGAACCGGTGACCAGGCCCGCCACGACCTGCACGACGAGGAACGCCACGACCAGGCCGAACGCCATGGCGAGCGGGCGCTGATGACGCGCACCGGCTCGCGCCGCCGGCCCGTGGAGATGCGAGCCGTGAGCGTGCGAATGGTCGTGGGCCATGGACGAGGCCATCGTACGACCGCGGCGCGGGACCTGGCCGTCCCTGGCCGTCCCGATCGTCGCGGGGCTCAGCCGGTCGTGGGCACAGCGGCCGTGGGCACAGCAATGGTGGGCACCGTCTTTCGCCACCAGACACCGGTCCAGTCGATCTCGACGATCTCGTCGCTGATCCCGTGCTCGGCCCGGTAGTCGTCGACCGCGCTGTGGCACGACGCCCAGCCGCCGTAGTCGTCGACCACGACGAAGCCGCCGACCGAGACCTTCGGCTCCAGGGCCCGGAGGGCGTCGATGGTCGATCCGTACAGGTCGCCGTCGAGGCGCAGCACCGCGAGTTGCTCGATGGGCGCGTCGGGCAGCGTGTCGCAGAACCATCCCTCGAGGAAGCGGACCCGGTCGTCGAGCAGGTCGTAGCGCTCGAAGTTCGCACGCACCTCGTCGGCGTCGACCTTGAGGACGTCGACGTGGGACCAGTCGAGGCCGGCATCGGCCGGGTGGTCCGCGTCGGGCGCCGGCAGCCCCTCGAACGAGTCCGCCACCCACACGGTGCGATCGTCGACGTCGTACGCGGCGAGCACCGCCCGCATCAGGATGGTGACGCCGCCGCGCCACACGCCGGTCTCGATGAAGTCGCCCGGCACTCCGTCCTCGATCGCGCGCGTGCACAGCTCGGCCACGTTGCGCAGGCGTTCGGTGCCCACCATCGTCTCGGCGGTGGGTGGCCAGTCGCGACCTTCGGCCCGGGCCTCCGGATCACCGCGGCGCACGACGCGCCACCCTCGTTCGCGCAGGCCGGGCACGAGAGCGTCGCGCCCTCCCGGCCAGTTCTCCAGGTCCGCGTCCCACCACTCCTGGTCGAGGAACCGCTCGCGGGTGAGACACCTCATGATCAGCTCGATGTAACGACTCGCCGCCGCTGATGACCCGTCCGTCGCCACGGCGGGGCACGCTACCGCCCACTACGGTGGCCGCAATGAAGGCGATCGCGGGCGTGTTCTCCCTCATCCTCAACCTCTTGTGGCTGCTGCTGGCGGGGGTCTGGCTGGCGCTGGGCTACGCGGTCGGCGGCGTCGTGATGTGCCTGACGATCATCGGGATCCCCTTCGGCTTCCAGGCCTTCAAGTTCGCCGCGTTCTCGCTGTGGCCCTTCGGCAAGGCCGTCGTCGACCGCGACAGCGGGGCCTTCAGCGCGATCTTCAACACATTGTGGGTGCTCCTCATCGGCTGGTGGTTGAGCGCCGGCGCGGCGCCCGAAGGCGCCCACACCGTCCGTTCGCGGTGACTCCCGACGACGATCGTCTCGCGACGATCCGCGCGCTGCTCGCCAAGGCCGAGGCGACCTCGTACCCGGCCGAGGCCGAGGCGTTCCGGGCCAAGGCCAGCGCGCTGATGGCTCGCTACGCCGTCGACGAGGCACTCGTCTGGGCCACGCAGCGCGAGGGCGAGCGCGACCACCCCGACTCGATCGTGATCGAGCTGCGGCGGCCGTACGTGGCCCAGCAGGCGGTGCTGGTCAACGAGGTCGCGGTCGCGTTCGGCTGTCGGGCCGTGCGCTTCGTCGACCCCGGCTCGCCGTTCGAGCGG
>DATEEV010000180.1:0-5867 GCA_035281005.1 Microthrixaceae bacterium
GGGCCCACGTTCGACGGGTCGAGGTTGCCGATGCGCTCGAGCTTGATGCCGTACAGGAGGAACGACCCGGCGGCGATCGCCACGATCCCGGCCGCGAGGCCGTCGAGGCCGTCGACGAGGTTCGTCGCATGCGCCATGACCGCGACCCACAGCACGGTCGCGACCACCGCGAGGTCGGGGGCGAGGACGGTGAAGCCCACGAAGGGGATCGGCACGTTGACGATCGTCAGGCCCGCGAGCGAGAGGACCGAGCCCGCGAGCAGGGTGCCGGCGAGCTTCGCCGGGGCCGACACGTCGCGAACGTCATCGATCATCCCGGTCAGGAAGATGATCGTGGCGGAGCAGAGCACACCGAGGACGTTCGCCGGGCTCTGGAACACGTCGTCGAACCCCGGGAGGAACGCGGCCAGTGCCAACCCCGCGAGCAGACCGAGGAACATGGCCATACCACCGAGGCGCGGGGTCGGGCTGGCGTGGACGTGGCGGTCACCGGGCGTGGCGATCGCGCCCCAACGCAGCGCCATCCGACGAGCGAACGGGACCGTCACGAATGTCACCAGCGCCGCGGCCGCCAGCACGATCAGGTATCGGCCGACGGTGCCCATCGGCGCTCAGACTACCGACCCCGCCGTGGGCTCCTTCGATCTTGCGGCTACGCCGTCGAGCTCAGGCGTCAGGCATACACCGGGAACTTCGAGCACAGCGCCCTGACCTCGTCGCGCACCGCGGCGAGCTCGTCGGTGTTGGACGGCTCGCGGAGCACGCGGGCGATCAGCGCCGCGATCTGGCCCATCTCGTCCTCGGTCATCCCCTGCGTGGTGACCGACGGCGTGCCGATCCGAAGGCCGGAGGTCACGAACGGCGAGCGCGGGTCGTCGGGGATGGTGTTCTTGTTGAGCGTGATGCCGGCCTCGTCGAGCGCGATCTGTGCGTCCTTGCCGGTCAGCTCGGCGGCGAACGGACGGAGATCGACGAGCATGAGGTGGTTGTCGGTGCCACCCGACACCAGGCGGAACCCCTCACCGGCCAGCGCGGCGGCCAGGGCCTGGGCGTTGGCGACGATCTGGCTCGCGTAGTCGGCGAACTCGGGTGAGGCGGCTTCGGCGAACGCGACCGCCTTGCCGGCGATCACGTGCTCGAGGGGCCCGCCCTGAAGGCCGGGGAAGATGGCCTTGTCGATCGCCTGCGCGTGCTCGGATCGGGTCAGGATGCAGCCGCCTCGCGGACCGCGCAGCGTCTTGTGGGTGGTGAAGGTCACCACGTCCGCGTGGGGAACGGGGTCGGGATGCACACCGCCCGCGATCAGCCCCGCGATGTGCGCCGCATCGAAGAGGAACAATGCGCCGACCTCGTCCGCGATGGCGCGGATCGGCTCGGGGTCGATCACGCGTGGGTAGGCGGTCGCTCCGGCGACGATCATCTTCGGACGGTGCTCGAGGGCAAGGTCCCGGAGCTGGTCGAGGTCGATGCGCTCGTCGGACTCGGTGACGCGGTAGCCGACGAAGTCGTAGATGCGACCGGACAGGTTGACGGGGCTGCCGTGGGTGAGGTGACCGCCGTGGTCGAGGCTCATGCCGAGCACCTTGTCGCCCGGCTGGAGCAGCGCCAGGTAGACCGCGATGTTGGCGTTGGCGCCGGAGTGAGGCTGGACGTTGGCGTGCTCCGCACCGAAGAGCTCACACGCGCGGACCCGGGCGAGGTCCTCGACCTCGTCGATGATCTGGTTCCCGCCGTAGTACCGCTTGGACGGATAGCCCTCGGAGTACTTGTTGGTCAGCGCCGAGCCGACGGCCTCCATCACCGCGGGCGAGGTGAAGTTCTCGCTGGCGATCAGCTGCAGGCCGGTGTTCTGGCGCTCGACCTCACGGTCGATGAGGTCGAAGACTTCCGCATCACGTCCACTCGGCCATCCCATGTCGTTCTCGCTCTCTGTCGGGCAGATGTCGTTCGCCGTCCCGGCCGCTAGGCAGGAGGGAGCAGCTCGTCGATCTTGGTGACGCGCGGGGCATGTCGACCGCCCTCGAACTTCGCGTCGAGGAAGGCGTCGAGGGCGTCGAGCGCGACCTGCTCACCGACGAAACGGGCGCCGAGGCACATGACGTTCGCATCGTTGTGCTCGCGGGACAAGCGGGCGGACGTGACGTCGTGGACCGTCGCGGCCCTCACCCCCGCGATCTTGTTCGCGGCCATGCAGATGCCGATCCCCGACCCGCACACCAGGACGCCGAGCTCCGCCTCCCCGCCGGCGACGGCACGCCCCACCGCCGCGCCGAAGTCGGGATAGTCGACGCGCTCGTCGCTATGGGTGCCGAGGTCGACGACGTCGAGGCCGGCATCACCGAGGTGGGCCTCGAGCGCCTTCTTGAGGGCGAATCCGGCGTGGTCCGCACCGAGCGCGATTCGGGTCACCTCCGGATTGTAGTGAGCAACGGACACCTCCCTAATCTGCGCCGATGCCCGTGCTCGATCGGCGCCCAGGCGCATGACGCTCGACCCTCGGACGCCGGTGATCGTCGGCGTCGCCCAGCTGCTCGACCGTGACGGCGGACGCGAGCCGGTCGACCTGATGCTCGACGCGATCCGACTCGCCGAGGCCGACGCGGGAGCCGCCGGCCTCGCAGCCGCCGCCCAGGTCATCGGCGTCGTCCCGGTCATCTCCTGGCGCTACCACGACCCCGCCCGACTGATCGCCGCGGCCATCGGAGCGGAGCCCACGGAGCGCTGGTACCCGTCGATGGGCGGCAACACCCCCCAGATGCTCACGACGCGGGCGGCAGCGGCGATCGCCGCGGGTGACGCCGACGTCGCGATCGTGACCGGCGGCGAGGCCTACCGGACGCGGATGGCGGCACGTCGAAACGACGATCGACCGGCGTGGACGATCCAGACCGATGCCGATCGCCCCACGTGGGGCCATGAGCAGTCCCTCGACATGGGCCACCCCGCCGAACTGGCAGCGGGGATCCTGATGCCGACCCAGTGCTACCCGCTCTTCGAGAACGCGCTGCGCCACGAGGCCGGCCGCACCGCGGACGAGCACACCGCCGTCATCGCCGAGATGTGGGCCGGATTCAGCCAGGTCGCGGCGGGCAACCCGTTCGCCGTCGACCGCACGCCCCACTCGGCCGCCGAGATCGGGACCGTGACCGGCGACAATCGCATCATCGGCTTCCCATACACCAAGCACATGGTGTCGAACCCGGACCTCGACGCTTCGAGCGCGCTGATCCTGTGCTCGGTCGAGCGCGCCGAGGCGCTGGGCATCCCAAGTGACCGGTGGGTGTTCCCGTGGGCAGGGACCGACGGCTACGACCCGTACCTCTCCGAGCGCCCGTCGTTCACGTCGTCGTCGGCCATCCGCGTCGCGGGCGGTGCGGTGCTCGATCTCGCCGGTGTCGGCATCGACGACATCGCGCACGTCGACGTGTACTCGTGCTTTCCCTCCGCGGTCGAGATCGCCTGCGCCGAGCTCGGTCTCCCGATGGATCGACAGCTCACCGTGTACGGCGGGCTGTGCTTCGCGGGCGGTCCGTGGAACAACCCCGTCGGTCACGCCATCGCCACGATGGTCGGGGTGCTGCGCGACGACTCCGACGCGGTGGGGCTCGTGACCGCCAACGGCGGGAACATCCAGAAGCACGCGTTCGGCGTCTACTCGGCGACGCCCCCCGCCGACGGGTTCCGCCAGGCCCACCCCCAGTTCGCGATCGACGCCGCCGCTCCCCACCGGGTGGCGGTGGCCGAGCACGTCGGCCCGGTCGAGATCGAGACGTGGACGGTGATGCACGATCGGGACGGGTCGATGGCTCGGGCCCATGCGGCGGTGCTCACCCCCGACGGCGCTCGCGCCTGGGCGGTCTCGTCCGATCCCGCGCTCATGGAGGAGATGGAGGTGGCGGACATGGCCGGCCGACCCGCCATCCGCGACCAGGACGGCGAACTGAAGGTGAGTTAGCTCTCGGGCTGCGCCGCGTTGCGCTGAGCTCGCTCGGTGAGCAGTCGCAGCACCCGTTCCGAGGCCTTCGGCATCTCGTCGAGCAGCTGGCGGAAGTGACGGGCATCGAAACGGAGCATCCGAAGCGGTCGGTCGGCGACGACGCTCGCGACGCGGGGTCGGTGGTCCACGAGGGCCATCTCACCCACCATCGAGCCCGGGCCGAGCGTCGAGACGTGCTTCCCGCCCACGTAGACGCTGGCCTCACCATCGACGATCACGAAGCACTCGAGGCCGGGGTCGCCCTGGTCCATCAGCAACGTGCCCTCGTCCGCCTCCACCTCGCTGCTGAGCGCCAGGACCCGCGTCAGCTCATCGGAGGTGAAGCCCTCGAAGAACGCGACGGTCGACAGCCAGTCGGCGGTCTCGTGCGGCTTCTTCCAGAACGGCATGGCTCTCTCCCTGGTCGCGCTCGCAAGCATCGCTCTCCGGCGCGCTGGTTCGATCGACGGCCCCCGGCTGTGCAGCGATCCTAGTGCTCGATCTCCTCGTCGCTCCTCGAGCTAGTGCCGTGTCAGTGAACGTTCGCCCTGCCCCCTGCCGGCACCTATGCCTCGGTCCGCCTCCGCTTCCGTGGGCCTCAGCCGTCCATGCCAGAAGGAACACGGTAGGTGTCACCGATCGCCGGCTCAGGGGCGACTCCAACCAGCCGAATGTTGCCTGGCACGGCACTAGATGACGTCGGCCACGGCGGCCTGGAGATCGGCGGTGCCCACCGGGCCTTCGCGCAGGACCGTGAGCTCGTTGCCGTCGACCCGCACGACCGTCGAGGGCAACTCCCCCGGCGCCGAGCCGTCGTCGATCACGAGGGCGACCTCCGTGCCGCCCAGCTCATGGGCGACCGACGCCCCGTCGGGTGGGGTCGGGTGCCCCGAGCGGTTGGCGCTCGTGGTGGCGAGCGGACCGATCGCGTCACACAACTCGATGAGTCGATCGTGGGCGGGGGCCCGCACGCCGACGGTGTGCCCCGCACCGCCGAGGTCGACGGTGAAGTGCTCTGCCCGCGGCAACACCAGCGTCAGGGCTCCCGGCCAGAACCGCTCGGCGAGCCGGACGGCGGCGGGCGACAGCTGCGCGATGTCGCCGGCCTGGGCCGCGCCCGACACCAGCACGGCGACCGGTTTGGACGCGTCACGCGCCTTGAGGGCGAAGAGGCGCACCACGGCCCGTGGGTGCGAGACGGCTGCGGCCACCCCGTAGATGGTGTCGGTGGGGACCGCGACGACCGATCCGGTCTCGAGCAGCTCGGCGGCGCGGCGCCAGGCGTCAGGATCGGAGGAGTGGACGACGTTCACGGGGCCGCCACACTACGTGTTGATCGCCTCGTCACTTCGGCTCAGCCCGTGCTCCGCCCGCGAAGGGCCCTCGGCCTCGAACTGAGATCCGCGAGGACCTCCACGTCCACGAAGCCCGCGAGCGACGCCAGCTCGATCGCGGCGGGGGCCTGGTCGGGGGCCAGCTCGACGACCAGCGCACCCCCCGGCACGAGCCAGGTTCGTGCTCCCGCGACGATCCGCCGGACGTCGTCGAGGCCGTCGGCACCCGAGCGCAGTGCGCCCGCGGGCTCCCATGCCGTGATCTCGTCGGGGAGCTCGTCGTCGTCGCCCACGTAGGGCGGGTTCGAGATCACGAGGTCGACGGCACCGCGGAGCTCGTCGGGGAGCGCCTCGAACCAGTCGCCCTCCACCATCCTCACGCGGGTCGCCGGCCGACCGATGCCGGCGAGGTTGGCGCGGGCCAGCGCCAACGCGTCGGCGGACCGATCCGTCGCCCAGACCTCGGTCCGCAGCCGCTCGACGGCGATGGACAACGCGATCGCACCGGAACCGGTCCCGAGGTCGACCACCCGGCAGGTGCGGGCCGCCACGCCGAG
>DATEEV010000181.1:0-6865 GCA_035281005.1 Microthrixaceae bacterium
CGCGACATCTCCGAGCTCAGCCAATCGGGCTACGGCGAGCTGTGGGGCACCGAGATGGCGATGGTGTTCCAGGACCCGATGACCTCGCTCAACCCGGTCATGAAGATCGGCAAGCAGATCACCGAGTCGCTGCGCCTGAAGCTCGGCATGGATCGCGGTGACGCCAAGGAGACTGCGATCCAGCTCCTGTCCGCGGTCAAGATCCCCGCGCCCGAACGTCGCTTCGACGAGTACCCGGGCCAGTTGTCGGGCGGAATGCGCCAGCGGGTCGTGATCGCGGTCGCACTGGCATGCGGTCCCAAGCTCCTCTTCGCGGACGAGCCGACCACCGCGCTCGACGTGACCGTGCAGGCCCAGATCCTCGATCTGCTCGACGAGCAGCAGCGCGACCGGTTCATGGGGATGGTGCTCGTCACCCACGACCTCGGAGTCGTGGCCGGCCGCGCGGATGAGATCGCGGTCATGTACGCGGGTGAGATCGTCGAGAAGGCACCGACCGCGTCGCTGTTTGCGAACCTGCAGATGCCCTATACCGAGGCGCTGCTCAACTCGATCCCCCAGCTCGAGTACCCCAGCCACACCCGGCTCGAAGCGATCGCCGGCCGGCCGCCCGACCTGGTCGACCTTCCGACGGGGTGTCCGTTCGCGGCACGGTGCCCCTACGTGCAGGACCGTTGCCGCAACGAGAAGCCGCCGCTCGAGGAGCATCCGAGCGCTCCCGGCCACTACTTCGCATGCTTCTACCCGGTCGGCTCGGCGGGCGCCGCCAACCCCGTGATCACACCTTCCCCGTCCGCCGGCCCCGAGACGACGTCGAGCCCCGCGACGCAGGACACGGCTCCCGCTCCCGAGGAGACGGCCTGATGGCCGGTAGCGGCACCGCCCACCTCCGGGACGACTCATTGCTGACGGTGCGAAACCTCGTCGTGGAGTTCCACCTCCGTGGCGGGCGCGGCACCGTGCAGGCGGTCTCGAACATCAGCTTCGACATCGCCGAGGGCGAGACGATGGGCCTCGTCGGCGAATCCGGGTGCGGCAAGTCCACGACCGGCAAGGCGATCATGCAGCTGCCACGGCCCACGTCGGGCTCGGTCCGGTTCGGCGGCGTCGAGCTGACCGAGCTCAAGGGCAAGGAGCTGCGTGAGCATCGGCCCAGCATGCAGATGATCTTCCAGGACCCGATCTCGTCGCTGAACCCGCGCCGGACGGTGCACGACATCGTGGCCGACCCGCTCAAGATCTGGTCGAAGCTGTCGCGCCAGGACCGCGACGCGAAGGTCGACGAGGTCCTCGACGCGGTCGGTGTCGACCCGAAGATGGCTCGCAACCGACGTCCCCATGAGTACTCCGGGGGGCAGTGCCAACGAGTTTCGATCGCCCGGGCCGTCGTCACCGATCCGCGGCTGATCATCTGCGACGAGCCCGTCTCCGCGCTCGACGTGTCGGTGCAGGCTCAGATCCTCAATCTGCTCGAGGACATGAAGACCCGCTACGGGTTGACCATGGCGTTCATCGCTCACGACCTGGCCGTGGTGAAGAACGTGTCGGACCGGGTCGCGGTGATGTACCTCGGCAAGATCTGCGAGATCGGCGGGCCCGACGAGCTCTTCGCTCACCCCGCTCATCCCTACACCCGGGCGCTGATCAGCTCGATCCCGCTGCCCGACCCGGCGGCGTCGCTCGACCACGAACACCGCCTCCACGGCGACCTGCCCTCTCCACTGAGCCCACCGTCCGGCTGCCGGTTCCGCACCCGGTGCCCGATCGCCCAGGAGCTGTGCGCGCACACCGAGCCCCAGGTGCGCGAGGTGGCAGAGGGCCACTACGTCGCATGCCACTTCCCGCTCGAACAGCCGGTGACGATCTCGGGCTCGTCGCCGGCCGCGAGCCTGCCCTGATCGCTCCTCCGAGCGAGTTGCCCTGACGCGGGTCAGGACGATCGGCCGCCCTGGGTGTCAGCGGCGCGCCAGCAGTACCAGGCCACGAGGGACCGGGCTCCGGTGAAGCGCTCCCCGAGCGACTCCATCTCCTTCTCGGTCGGGTGGCCGGGAAGGGCGTATGCCGCCGCGTACCCGGCCCGGACTCCGTAGTCGCCGGTGGGCCACACGTCGAGACGACCGAGGGTGAAGATCAGGAACATCTGCGCGGTCCACCGGCCGATGCCCCACACGGGGACCAGGGCGGCGATCACATCGTCGTCGGAGCGACGACCGAGGTGATCGAGCGAGAGCGAGCCGTCGACGACGTGGGTGGCGAGGTCGAGCATCGATCGCGTCTTCGAACCCGACAGCCCCGCGCCGCGCAGCGGCTGCTCGCCGAGGGCCAGCAGTCGCTCCGGAGTGACCACACCCCCGCACGCGGTCTCGACCCGGCCCCAGATGGTCGCCGCGGCCGTGCCGTTGAGCTGCTGGTAGGCGATGGACTCGGCCAGGTCGACGAACCGACGGTCGCGACGGCGGGGCGACGGGAGCCGGCACGGCCCATGCGCTTCCATCAGCGCGTCCATCACCGGGTCGATCCCCTCGAGGTGGGCCTGGGCCTCGACGAGGGAACGTCGCTGCCGGATCACGCCGGGCCGTAGTTCGCCGGCCGGCGCTCGAGGAAGGCGGCGACGGCCTCGGCCATGTCCGGGGTCATGGACGCCAGGATCTGCTGGCGGTTCTCGAGGTCGATCGCCGCCTGCTGCGACGCGATCTCGAGCGAGGACCACATCGCCTCCTTGGTCATCCAGATCCCGAACGGGCTGTTGGCGCGTATCTCGCGAGCCACGTCGAGCGCCGCCGAGACCAGGCCGTCGTCGGGCACCACGCGAGTGACGAGGCCCACCCGGTCGGCCTCGGCGGCGTCGATGATCCGACCGGTGAGCATCAACTCGTGCGCCCGCGATGCACCGATCAACCGCGGCAGCAGCCAGCTCACGCCGATGTCGCACCCCGACAGCCCGATGCGCACGAAGGCGACGCCGAAGCGGGCGGACTCGGCCGCGATCCGGATGTCGGAGCCGAGTGCGAGTGCGAGACCGCCGCCCGTGGCCGCGCCGTTGACCGCCGCGATCACCGGGACGCGCAGGGAGCGGAGCTGCGGGATCAGGGTGGCGATGTGTTGTTGGACGTCGAGCCCCGCAGGGATGCGGTGACGCGCTGGATCGGCATCGGGCGGGCTGGCACCCTCACGCAGGTCGAGCCCGGCGCAGAACGCGCGTCCCGCTCCGGTGAGCACCAGCACCCGCGTGGTGCGGTCCCCCCGCACGACCTCGAGCGCAGCGTGGAGGTCCGCGACCAACTGGTGGTTCATCGCGTTGAGGCGGTCGGGACGGTCGAGGGTGAGGCGGTCGATGCCGTCCTCGACGCGCTCGAGCCGGATGGTTCGGAACTCGGTACCCACGCGGGCCAGCCTGCCACAGCGCCGATCGGCGCCGACCCAGAACCCGATGGCCCGACACGCTCGCCGAACCCGCGAGACTGGCGGTGTGAGTGGACGGACCGGCACGACCCGGCGATGGCGGCTCACCGCGCCGCTCGACCTGGGCGAGACCCTGGGTCCGATGCGCATCGGACGGTCCGACCCGACCTGGCTGTTCGCCGGCAATGACGTGTGGCGCTCATGGCGGACCGCCACCGGAACCGCCACCACGCTCGTGAGCGTGAGCAGCGGGCGACTCGAGGCCCGCGCCTGGGGATCGGAGGCCGAGCGCGTGCTCGAGCTCGTCCCGCGGCTGGTCGGCCTCGTCGACGACACGGGCGGCTTCGATCCCGGACGCAGCGGTCTCATCCGCGACGCAGCACGCCGACACGCGGGCATGCGGTGGGGGGCTTCGTGCACGGTCTCCACGACCGCGGTCGCGACGGTGCTCGGGCAACGGGTCACCGCCGGCGAGAGCATCTCGTCGTGGCGCGGCCTGGTTCGTCAGTGGGGCGAGCCCGCACCCGGTCCTGGAAAGGTGCTCGGACTCCTCGTCGCGCCGGATCCGCGGACCCTCGCCCGGTTGTCGTACTCGGAGTTCCACCCACTCGGCGTCGAGCGGGGTCGCGCCGAGACGATCAGGCGGATCTGTCGAGTGGCACCGAGGATCGACGCGCTGGTCGACGAGCCCGACCGGGCATGGATCCTCGATCGGATCCCGGGGGTCGGACCCTGGACCTCCTCGATCGTGCGCTCGACCGCACTCGGCGACCCGGACTCGCCCGTCGTCGGTGATCTGCACATCCCGGGACACGTCTGCTGGGCGATCGAGCGGTCCCGCGGCGACGACGCGCGGATGTTGGAGTTGCTCGCGCCCTACGCGGGCCACCGAGGCCGAGCCCAGCGCCTCGTGCTGTGGGCAGGAGCGCGGCCTCCCCGACGGGCGCCTCGCTACCGTCCACTACCCATCGCGCGCATGTGACCACTGGTTGTCCACAGGCAGCGGGGAGAAGGTCACAGTGAGATCACAGGGTTGCTCCCCTTCCTCCCCACAGGGCCGTCGTCGTACAACTCCGACATGGCCTTCACCGTGACCCTCCGCGACCACTCCGTCGAGCGGGTGGACGGCGCCGACGCCTATACGCCGGAGCGCAGCCTCACCACGTTCTTCCGGACCGCGAACGCCCGGGGCGCCGTCGACTGCTGGTCGGTCGCGCTCGCGTCCTTCCGCACCGACGAGATCCTGGTCATCCGTCGAACCGTCGAGGAAGTCCCTGGAAACGTTGACTATTCCCGTGGATGCCAGCCCCTCGGGGCGCGTTCGGGGCGCGGGGGAAATCGCTGACTACCCACACCGCTCGTCGCGCCACCACCGTCTCGCTCGGGCGCGGTCGGCGGGCTCGGGATGAGCTAGTGCGGCATGGTGCGTGCGGTTCGTCCGGGCTCAGAGGCGTTTCGTGGACCGCGGGAGGACTCTCAGATCGGGTCGACCATCGTGGTACTCCTTGCGACCGGTTGCGCCCGGCCGGAGGGTCGCTGCCTTCCTTGGATGGGTGACAGGGTCCCCGCGGCGAGGCGGCGGTCCAACCGCGGTCGCACCGGGTAGGGACGTTAGACGGCAGGTCCCCTATCGCCCGCGGCCTGTCATCGGTCGCACCCCCGGTGCGTGTCACAGCCGCCGGGGTGCGCTCGCGTCAGCCGCTCGGATTCGGCATCGGAGAGACCACGAACCCGCCGTCGAGCACCGCGTCGTCGTTGCCGTCGAGGGTGGCGAATGCCGCCCCGTCCGTGGACCAGATGCACGGGTTCGGGATCGGCCCGTCGGCGAGGCCCAGCCAGGTGAGGTAGGAGTCCATCGTCGGCGTGTTCGGGTTCGGCGTCGGAATGTCGATGGTGCCGTTGCCGTCGAGGTCCTCGGTCGGGATTGGGTGGACCAGGGCCGTGAAGCTGACGGGCTGGCCTTCGTAGATGCCGCTGGTGATGGTGCCGACCATGCACACCGCCTCACCGGGGATGAACGGATCGGCAATCGGCCCTGCGCCAGGATTCGGCATTAGCTGGCACGGGCTCGGCTCGGGCTGGTTCGACGTTGGCCCTGGGTGGTTCGGGTGCGGGACTGGCCTGCACGGGTCCATGTCAAGATGCGCCGTCAGCCCGTACGGGTCGCCGTTGCCGTCCTCCCGGTCGAACACCAGGCTCACGTCGCCCTTCAACGGCATGGCGTCGGGGTCGTCGCAGCGGGCGAACAAGTCGCCGGTGAACCCGAAGGCGACGCTGGCGAGCTGGCCGAACGACTCGATCCCCTCACCGGTACATGCGCCGCTGGGGTTTGGGATCGGTCCGCTGATGCCTTCCAGAGACGGAACCGGCCTCGGCTGGAGGGTGGCGTCGCCGAACGCGTCGCACGCCAACACCGGCAGATGCGGTGTCGGCTCCGGGGCATACGACGGCGGGGGTACACAACCCGCGACCACCACCGCCGTGCACGCTGCTGCGACGAGCGCGGACAGCGCCCCCTTGGGTCGTGTCGATCGCATCGTGGACCTCATCAGCCCGCCGGATCGGGTATCGGGTACACGACGAACCCGCCGTCGAGAATGGCGTCGTCGTTTCCGTCAAGGGTGGCGAACGCCGCGCCGTCGGTGGACCAGATCATCGAGTGCGGCTCCGGTACGTCGGCGAGGCTTTGGAAGGTGAGGTACGAGTCCATCGTCGGCTGCATCGGGTTGGGCTGCGGGTAGTCGATGGTGCCGTTCCCATCGAGCTCCATGGTCGGATTCGGGTGCACCAGCGCGGTGAAGGCGATGTCGTGTCCCTCGTAGATGTCGCTGGTGACGGTGCCGGCCATGCACAGCACCTCACCGCGAATGAATGGCTGCGGTTCGCCCGGCGACGGTTCAGGTTTGCACACGCCAGATGGTCCCGGTTCCGGCGCACCCGCCGGACCGGGCATCGGGTAGCACGGGTCCATTTCGAGGTGTGCAGTCAGTTCGGTAGTCGGCGGCCACGTCGGCCCGAACGCCAGTCTCACCTCGCCCTGCAACGGTACGGCCTCAGGGTCGTCGCATTTGGCGAACAGATCCCCGGTGAAGTCGAAATGGGTCTCGCCGGGCTGGCCGAGTGTCTCGACACCCTCACCCGTGCAGGGTGATGGCTGCGGGAAGCCGAGGCCGTCCAAGCCAGTCGGTCCCGGTTGCGGGTAGAGGTTGCCGATGCCGTAGTCGTCGCACATCAACACCGGCACGATGGGCGGCGTCGGGTAGGTCGGTGGGGGCACGCACGCGAGGACCACGAGGCTGACGCCTGCGACGAGCGCGACCAGCGCCCCCTTAGGTCTCGTCGATCGCATCGCAGCGCCTCCCCCGGCGTCATGCCCCTGAGGTCATTCACTCACGAACGACCCACTGGGTCAAGGGATGCCCCCATCCGCGAACGATCGAGGTTCTCCTCGGGCTCGGCGCGA
>DATEEV010000182.1:0-5174 GCA_035281005.1 Microthrixaceae bacterium
GCCGTGCGTGGGATCGTCGCCAGAGCGAACCGAACCAGCAGTTGGTCCATCTCGACGGGCTCCCCCCGTTCGGCCCATCCCAACGACACGGCCAACAACGAGCGGAGCTGCGCGGCGTCGATGCCCTGAGCGCGGAGATCGGTGAGGGTGACGGCGCCGTGTCGCTTGGCCAGGCGGGATCCGTCCTCGCCGACCACGAGAGGGACGTGGGCGTACGACGGCTCGGCCAACCCCAACAGTCGGGCGAGGTGGATCTGGCTCGGTGTCGAGCCGAGCAGGTCGTCGCCGCGCACCACCTGCTCGACGCCCTGCGCGGCGTCGTCGACGACGACCGCGAGCTGGTAGGCCGGCACCCCGTCGTTGCGGCGAAGCACCACGTCGTCGACCCGGCCCTCGTGCTGGCCCGCGATCGCGTCCGTGAACGACACCACCTCGCCCTCGGTGCGCAGCCGGAGCGCCGGCGGACGACCCGAGGCCTCCTTCGCGGCGCGGTCCGCCGCTCCGAGGTCGCGACACGTTCCCGGGTAGACGTCGGGTGGCGAGTGGGGCGCCCGCGGTGCCTCACGGATCTCGCGACGGGAACAAAAGCACGGATAGGTCTGCCCCGCGTCGTCGAGCCGGGCGATGGCGGCCTCGTACCGGTCGAAGCGCTCGGACTGACGCACCACCGCGCCGTCCCAGTCGAGCCCGATCGCTGTCAGGTCGCGCTGCTGGCCCACCTCGTGGTCGCGCGCCGACGTGACCCGGTCGAGATCCTCCATCCGCAACAGGAATGCCGAGCTCGTCGATCGGGCCGCGAGCCACGCCACCATCGCCGTGCGGAGGTTGCCGATGTGAAGCTCCCCCGTGGGGCTGGGCGCGAAGCGACCGGTGGCCATCGGGGGCAGACTCGCGCGGTGCGGGCGCCCGAGCGACCACTCAACCGGCAGGAGCGTCGGGAACAGATCCTGCAGCGGGACGGACCGACGTGTGTGTGGTGCGAACGTCGGCTCGAGGGCGCGCTCGTCCGGGCCACCACCGAGCACGTCGTGCCGCGCATCAAGGGCGGCCCGAGTTGGATTGAGAACGAGGTCGCGGCGTGCTCGCGCTGCAACCGATCCCGCGGGCATGTCTCTCCCGCGGAGTGGGCCGACCAGTGCGAGTTGCTGGGGATGAGCCCCGATCGGGCCCGCCTCGTGGCTCGGCTCGAGGCCGTCGAGGCGCGCATCGCCGTCGAGGGGGGCCAGCGACGGGCCCGGCCCTACGTGGCGGGTCAGCTGCGACGGCTTCGCCACGCCTGAGCTGGATCGATCGGGCTCACGTCTGACTCACTCACGGCGCGCCCTTCCGCCATGATGTCCGCCGTGAGCGATGCTCCCCCGATGCCCGGCTACGCCGCGCGCGCCTACGACGTCACCCAGCGATTCGGCGAGGGTGACACCCAGGTCGTCGCGCTCGACTCGGTGACCCTCGGCTTCGAGTGGGGTCGGTTCACCGCGATCATGGGCCCGTCAGGATCGGGCAAGACCACGCTCGTCCAAGGCATGGCGGGTCTCGATCACTTCACCGACGGCCGTGTGTTCATCGGCGAGGTCGAGATCACGCGAATGCCGGCCCAGGCCCTCACGATGATGCGACGCGACCACCTGGGATTCATCTTCCAGTCGTACAACCTCGTCCCGTCGCTCACCGCCGCCAAGAACATCGTGCTGCCGCTGAAGCTGGCGAAGCAACGCGCTGACCCTCAGGTGTTCGCCGAGGTCACCGAGCGCCTCCGGATCGCCGATCGCCTCGACCACCGGCCCTCCGAGCTCTCTGGCGGTCAGCAGCAGCGCGTCGCCATCGCTCGTGCGCTCGTGGCCCGTCCCGCGCTCATCATCGCGGACGAGCCGACCGGCAACCTCGATTCGTCGGCCACCATCGAGGTGCTGTCGCTGTTGCGTTCGGTGGTCGACGACGACCGGCGCACGGTCGTGATGGTGACGCACGATCCCCACGCCGCGGCCCGCGCCGACCGGGTGGTGATGCTCGCGGACGGTCGGATCGTCGACGACCTGGTCGCGCCCGACGCCGCCACCCTCATCGACCGACTCGGTGAGATCGAGATCGCGCCTCCCCAGGTCGGGCCCCCTGAGGATGGGCCCGCTGAGGCCGGGCCCGGGCGCCTCTGATGTTCGAGCTCGCCGTCGAGTCCCTGAAGGCGAACCGGAGCCGGCTCATCGCGACGGTCGTGGCGATCGTCATCGGCGTGGCCTTCCTGTCAGCCGGGCTGATGTTCACCGACGCGATCCGGTCCTCGCTGGGCGCCGACATCGAGCGCGCGTACGCGGACGTCGCGGCCGTGGTGCGGCCGAGCAATCCGGAGTTCGGCGGGAACGTCCCCGCCACCGTGGTCGATCTCGTCGGCGAGGTGCAGGGGGTCGACGAGGCGCTGCCCGAGCTCGAGGGCACCATCGGCGTCGACCAGGGCGACGACATCGAACAGCTCACCGGTCGGTTGTGGTCGCCGGAAGGGCCGCTGTCACCGACCCGGATCGTCGAGGGCGAGGCGCCGACCGCGGCCGACGAGGTCGCGATCGACCGCGCTTCGGCCGAGGAGCTCGGGCTGGCCGTCGGCGACGAGGTCTCGCTCACGACCGCACTCGGAGCGCTCGACGCGACCGTCGTGGGCCTGACCGAGTTCGGTGACCGCGACGCGCGCGACAACGCGGGCACCATCTCGATCCCCGCCGACCAGTTCGCGCTCCTCACCGGCGGGCCCGAGGAGTACGACCGCGTGCTGATCGCGTCGGACGAGTCGCCCGACGTGCTCATCGCCCGACTCGACGACGTGCTGCCCGACGGGCTCGAGGCCGTTGATCACGAGGCCTTCGTCGACGAGGCCGTCGGAGACGCCGCGATCTTCGCCAGCTTCCTCCGTCCGGTGCTCACCGGGTTCTCACTCCTCGCCCTGTTCGTCTGCGGGTTCGTGATCGCCAACACCTTCGCCGTCGTGATCGCCCAGCGCACCCGCGAGCTCGCCCTGTTGCGCGCCGTCGGCGCGACGCCCCGTCAGGTCCGGCGCTCGGTGCGACTCGAGGGTCTGGTGGTCGGGCTCGTGTCGTCCGTGATCGGAATCGGGGCAGGTGCGCTGTTGGCGATCGGCGCGGCAGCGGTGCTGCGTGCCTTCGACGTGGAGCTTCCCGGCGCGGGGGTCAGGGTGACCGTCCCCACGATCGTCGTCGGACTCCTGGTCGGCACGCTCGTCACCTTGGTCTCGGTCAACGGCGCGGCCCGGCGCGCGGCGAAGGTCCCGCCGGCCGAGGCGATGCGCGACGCGGCGATCGAGGCCCGTCCCCGGCCCCGGTCCGCAGCCTGGCTGGTCGTCGTGGCGGTCGGGATCGGTGGGCTGCTCGCCTCGTCGTTCGCGGGGATCGGATGGCTCATGGGGCTGACCGCCCTGGTGTTCGTGATCGGGCTGTTCCGCTCGACACCGCTCATCGCGAGGTGGGTCGCCCACGCCGCGCGACCGATCGTGGGTCGCCGTGGGATGTCCGGGCGACTCGCGGTGGACAACCTCGAGCGCAACCCTCGTCGTTCCTCTGCCACCGCCAACGCGCTGGTGATCGGCGTGCTGTTGATCTCGCTGGTGACGAGCGCCGGCGGCACCATCCGCGACGAGCTGGTCCGACAGGTCGACCAGCTCTCGGGCTCCGACCTCATCGTCACCTCCTCCGGCGCGGGGTTGCCCGAGGGCCTGGTCGACCAGATCCGCGAGACGGACGGCGTGAGCGCGGTTGCACCGGTGAGCGCGGCCGCGGCGCTGATCGACGGTGAGCCCGGGCTGTTGTCCGCGGCCGATACGACCGAGCTCGACCGGGCGAGTGGTCTGGAGGTGAGTCAGGGCAGCATCGAGGATCTCGGCGACGACAACATCGCGATCGTCGAGATCCCGGGTGGCGGAGGCGGGAACGGTGCGGCGCAACTCGGCGAGTCCATCGAGATCACCACGCTGGGAGGCACGACGTCGACGTTCGTGGTGACGGCCCTGCTCGAGCCCGAGATCGACTCGCTGATCATCAGCAATCTCGTGAGCCCGGCCGCCTTCGAGCAGCTGATGGGCCCAAGACCGGCGACCCATGCGTTCGTCGATGCGCAGGACGACCGTGAGGCGGAGGTCAAGGACGAGCTCGAGCGTCTTGCCGAGCCGTACAGCACCGTCTTCGTGACCGAGGGCAACTTCCTCGGCGAGCTCGTCCGCCAGGTCTTCGACTTCCTCATCGCGGCGGTCAACGGCCTGCTCGCGATGAGCATCCTCATCGCGCTGGTCGGGATCATCAACACGATGTCGCTGTCGATCCTCGAGCGCCGACGCGAGATCGGCCTGCTGCGCGCGGTCGGCATGTCGGCGGGCGAGGCGCGGCGGATGGTCCGCTGGGAGTCGGTGCTCATCGCGATCTTCGGCACCGTGGTCGGTCTGGCGGGTGGCGTGTTCATCGGGTTCTGCGTCACGCGGCCGATCGGCGGGGGGCCGACCGGCGAGGGGACGATCGGCTTCAGCCTCGAATGGGGCCGACTCGGCCTCGTGGTGCTCGCCGGCGTGTTGATCGGCCTGATCGCAGCCATGATCCCGGCGCGCCGGGTCGCGCGCCTCGGCATCGTCGAATCGATCCGGGCTGAGTGAAGCCCCTTCTCGATCCATCCTCGATTTGTTCTGCAGATCTCGCGCTGGAGAGCGAGATCTGCAGAACAGATGGGGTTGGCTAGAGGGCGATCGGCGGGAGCACCGCGTCGATGAGGGTCGGACCGGGTGTCGCCAGCGCCCGTTCGAGCTGGTCGGTCAGTTCCTCCGCGGTCGTCGCCCGCGTCGCGTCGACGCCCATGCCCCGCGCCATCGACGCGAAGTCGAGGTCGGGCCGGTGGAGGTCGAGCATCGCCCGGGCCTTCGGGCCCCCGGCCTCGGCGCCGACCCGGCTCAGCTCCATGTTGAGCACCGCGTAGCTGCCGTTGTTCGCGACCACCGTGGTGACGTCGAGCCCCTCGCGCGCCATCGTCCACAGCGCCTGGAGCGTGTACATCGCCGAACCGTCCGACTCGAGGCACAACACCCGACGGTCCGGCGCCGCGACCGCGGCGCCGACGGCCAGGGGCAAGCCGATCCCGATCGAGCCTCCGGTGATGCACAACCAGTCGTGGGGAGCCGCGCCTGCGGCCAT
>DATEEV010000183.1:0-2423 GCA_035281005.1 Microthrixaceae bacterium
TGGGGGTTCGACGCGGTGACACCGGTCGAGGTGTCGGTCCTGCCTGACACGACGCTGTCGCGGGGCGGGGTGCCGGATTCGATGTGGACGAACCCCGGGATGGCGAAGCGGTTCCGCGAGGCTGCGCCCGATCGGCTCCGCAGGGGTGTGCTGAAGGCAGGAGCCTGGTGGGGTGGCAAATGTGCGCCGTTCGAGCCGGTCTGGAACCGCGACCTGTTCGCCGCGGCCAAGGCGCGGGCCGGGATCCCGGTGCTGGCCGTGGGTGGTATCCGCACCGGTGATGAGGTGCGCGACATCCTCGACCGTGGCGAGGCCGACCTCGTGGGCATCGGCCGGCCCTTCTACGCCGAGGCCGACCTCGCCGCGAAGGTGCTCGGCACGGACGCGCCGCGCCTGTGTCAGAACTCGAACCGCTGTGTGCCCGCGCAGATGTTGGGCATGAAGGGCGTCTGCTACAACCCCGAGGTCACCAAGCGGGCACCGACGGCCTGACGCCAACCTCAGTCCTGAGTTGGGTCGCGACCTCTCGCCGGGACCGAGGCCCGGCTCGGCACGGGATCGTTCGGTGTGCGGCTGTGGCGTTGTGTCCAGCGGCGTTCGCCGGAGGGTGATTCGATGACAGGCCAATCGGTGAGGTGGGCCGGCCCGTCGTGGTCGAGGTCGAGCCGCCAGCCGTTCTTGTGGAGGAGTCGGTGGTGTCGTCGACACAGCAGCCGGCCGTTGGCCAGGTCCGACGGGCCGCCCTTGTCCCAGGCGACGTGGTGGTGGGCGTCGGTCCATGAGGCCGGCGCGTCACATCCCGGAAAGATGCAGCCGCCATCGCGGGCCGCGAGTGCGGCGCGTTGGGCCGCGCTGAACAGGCGCTTCGTGTGGCCCAGATCGAGGGGTTCGCCGAAGGTGTCGACGACGATCGCCCGGATCGCCGGGTCGCAGCACAACAGCCGCACCGTGCCGTCCTGGACCCTGTGACCGTCCACGGTGCGCGCCGAGGCCTCACCGAGAGGTGATCCGGCGGGGATGACGAGGTTCGCCTGGATGACCGGTGCCTTCGACGATGACAGGTCGACATTGTTGGCCAGGCGGCACAACTCCTCGATGGCCTTCGCGCGCAGGACCGGCCGGGGCGGTACGCCGAGCTCACCGAACTGATCCCGGTCGCGTTCGTGGCGTTCGAACATCTCGTCGGTCATGGCGTCGATCGCCTCGCCCACGATCACTGCGGCATCGCCGAACCACTGCCCGCGGAGACTGACGGACCCGTCGCGATGGCGCGCCATCGTCGCCCGCGACGCGTTCGGGTCGCCGGCCGGCCGGTACCCGCCGTCCTGGTCGGCCTTCCGAGCCAGTGCCTCGACGTCGGTCGCGAACCGCCGAAACGTCGTCGACTCCGAGAGGCCGAGCAGCGCCTCTGACGCGGCGGCCATTGCTTCGACGTTGCGGTCGTTGGTCTCCTCCGCGACCACCGCGGCGCGTTCCCACGCCAGTTCACCCTTCGACAACGCCGCGTCGATCGCGGGCAACGACGCACCCAACCGGCGCGCCACCGCCACCCGCTTCCGCGCCGCGCCCACCGAGATCCCGGCCTCGCGGGCCCACCACGACGCAGTGTCAGCCCGGCCTCCCGCTCGGTCACCTTCCGAGCATCGAGCTCAGCCAACACATGGGCCGACGTCGAATCCACCAGACGCTGCAACTCCACCAACTGCGCCGCCGCGGCCATCAGCCCCGCGTCATCACCCACCGGCAACGACGACGAAGCCGCCTCCGCCATCACCCCCACCCCCATCTCGATCCCCAACACGAGATCAATCGTAAAGAGACGGTATGACAGTGAGAGCGGCGATCACCGCGGACCGGGAACGGTGCGCCTCTCCGGCGTGGTCACCACCGACGGAACGGCGTTCGCGCCGATCGAGATCACCTTCGACTGCATCGGCTGCTACTTCGGCTGATCGAGCAGAGGCAGCGAAGGATCAGCTGTAGAGGTCAGGTCTTCGAGCGGGTGATCACGCCCCAGATCGCGAGCACGATCACGGCGCCGACGAACGATCCGATGAACCCGCTCGGATGAAGGTCGAGATCGCCGTGGAAGATCAGGCTGCCCAAGAGACCGCCCACGAACGAGCCGGCCAGGCCGGCGATCAGCGCCTGCGCGGTCGGGCGCGAGCCCATGCCCAGGACGATCTGGGCCAGCCAGCCGACCAGGAAGCCGAAACCGAGGATGGCAAGGATGATCACGTCAGCTCCTCGTGGATCTTGCGAAGGTGGAAGGCCATCACGAACTCGGTGATACCGCGGAACATCGCTCCGAAGCCAACCCACACCAGGATCAGCACCGCCCTGCCCGTCGCGTACTGCTGCGACGCCCAGAACCCGAGGAGCACCTCGAGGATGCCGACGGTGAGCCCGAGCCACCACAGGTC
>DATEEV010000184.1:0-2967 GCA_035281005.1 Microthrixaceae bacterium
TCGGAGTTCCGCCAGACCCAGGCCGACCTTGCCTACCTGACCGACATCTTCTCGCTGAACGTGGGGTACGACCTCGCCACGAGCCAGGCCTCGATCGTCGTCGGTGGCCGCGGGCTCGGTGGTGGCTCGCTCGTGTACTCGATGGTGTCGCTCCGTGCACCGAGCTTCGTCTTCGACGATCCCGTCTGGCCCGAGGCGATCACACGTGCGGAGCTCGACCCTTACTACGCCCGCGCCGAGGAGCAGTTGGGTGTGGTCCAGGTCCAGTGGACGGGCAACCAGCCCGACGACGACTTCCGACTGGCGTCGAAGCGGGACGCCGCATTCGCCCTCGCCTGCGAGAACGCCGGCGTGTCCTGCGACCCGGTGCCCGTCGCCGTCAACGACCAGTGCGGCAACCTCGGCTGGTGCACGACGGGGTGCATCCGGCACGGCAAGAATTCCGTCGACCTCCGCTACCTCCAGCCCGCCGAAGACCTCGGCGCGGAGCTGCGCACCGCGGTCCGTGTCGTCGCCGTCGAGGCCGGAACCTCGGTGGCGACCGGCGGTCGCCGTTGGCGTGTGCTCTACAAGCCCGGCGCCGGCCAGTTCGGCGATCTATTGCCGACGACGGCGCTCTCGGTGCTCGAGGCGGACACCGTCGTGCTGGCCGCGGGAGCGGTCGGGTCGCCCAACATCCTGCTGACCTCGGCCCCTGGCCTCGACGGGGGAATCTCGCCCCAGGTCGGCCGGAACCTCTCGCGGGGCGGGGACATGCTCATACCGGTCGTCCTCCCCGACTCCTTCGACCTCGACGATCTCGAGATGTCGCCGGGCAAGATCATCGGCTCGTGCTCGTTCCAGTACCTGTTCGAGCCGCCTCCCGGCTTCGGCCCCGACTGGCAGCGCTTCATCATCCAGCCGATGATGGTGCTCCCGGTGCTCTCGGCCCTGCTCGTTGCCGACCCCCACGGAGTCACGGCCGAAGGCGGCGACATGCGCCAGTTCGGTGTCGGCCAGAAGCACCTGATGCAGAAGTGGGGGAGCCGTCTCCTGCACCTCGGCATCATGGGCGTCGACGGCATGGACGGAGTCGTCTCGTCGACCGCCGGCATCCCCACGGTGTCGTACTCCCTGAGTTCGGCCACCCATGCCCTCTACCAGGCGGCGCGTGCCGCCGCCCGCCACATCATCGAAACCGGCAACGGCGGGCAGGTCCTTCCGACTTGGGATCAGCTGAACGGCGACAGCTTCTCGATCCACCCCCTCGGCTCGTGCCGCATGGCGTCGAGCCCCGACGAAGGCGGCCTCGACTCGCAATGCCGCGTCTTCCGGGCCGACGGCACGGTCCACGACGGCCTCTACGTGATGGACGCGTCCGCGATGTCGTCGCCCATCGCCGTGAACACCTCGCTCACGACCGCGGCCATCGCCGAGCGCGCCAGCGCTCTCACGTTCACGACCTGACGCTGAGCTCGGTCACGGGCGCGATCCGAGCTCGGCGTGGGCGGTGCCGACGACCTGCCAGCGGTGCTCGGTGACCCACGTGCCACCGGCGCGTCGCTCGACGACGACCTCGACGTCGGCCCGCTCGGTGTTCGTGCAGGTCGCGGTCTCACCGTCGGGGTCGTGGTAGCTCAGCGCCACGCAGCGGTCCTGGGGTTGACGCACGGTCACCGCGATCCGCCGCCGGCCGATCCGCCCGTTGACCGACCACTCGTGCCCGCCGAGCTGAGTCCGGAGCCGGAACCCCGGCAGCCCCGAGGCGGGCCAGTCGGTCCCTGACACCCGGAACCGGGCGAAGCACACGGGTCGGAGGCGGTTCAGGCCGGGCTTCTTCGAAACCGCGGTGACGATCTCGAGGAGGTCGCCGTCGCCGAGATCGGCATGGAGCCAGCCCCAGCGCAGCGCGTTGCCCTGCCCGTAGATGTGTGCGAGTCCGCCGGTCGCCGCCACGTCCAGGTGCTGCGTCGCGCCCTCGACGTCGCGGAGGTCGATCGTCCCCTCGATGGTCGCGGTGGGGGCGACGACGATCTGCGCGGCGGGCAGCAACTCTCTTTCCCATGCCAGTCGCGGGAACGTGTAGAGGGGGCGACCTTCGTCGTGCCAGCGGAGATCCCAGGATGTGCCTGCTGCGGCTCCCTTCATCACTCCCGGACCGACCGTGCAACCCGCGGCTTCGAACCACGGCCGGTCGTCGCTGGTCGTGGCCGGTGACACCGGCGCGGTCGGCACCGGGCCGAACCGCGCCGTGGTCGGCGAGCCGGCGGTCGGGAACCACGAGATCCACCCGTGTGCGTACGGCGAGCCGTCGCCGGTCGAGTGTGCCCCGGCGCGCGAACGGTCGGGGGCGACGGTCTCGCAATGGATCCAACCACCGGCCCCGCTGGCCCGATCGGTGAAGGTGGCGTACCAGACCTCGAGACGTCCGGGCTTCCCATCCCAACGGGCACGTCCCGTCCGACGCGCCTCGTCGGTCACTGACATCGGAACTCCCATCGCGCCCCCCGGTGGAACCAGTCGGCCATTCAACCACCTCGGGCCGACGTGCCGGGTTGGCCTTGATGAGACCCAGTTCATCGCCTCCATGAACGCCTGCCGGCATACCTTTCAGCAGTTGAGAACGGCGCACGGCCGTTCGCTCGCAAGGTCGGCGGCTCGTAGAACACGGATCCAGCACCGTTCGCGTTCTTCGCCGCGACGGTCATCGAGCCGTCGGCTGCGTAGGAGCGTTCTCCTCGAGGCTTTCGTGGCGCAACTGCTGACCTGACCCCAGCCACGTATCGGTCACCGGTGGGGGAGTAACCGGGGGAGTAACAGTCAGGAAACGAACGCGGACGACAGCGGACGACTGACGCTGAAAACCCAGTGCTGGAGCCGGTTTCCCCGGATATCCACAGTCGTCGAGAGACGCCGGTGGACATTGTGGTGGAGCTGGAGGGAATCGAACCCTCGTCCGTCGAGCGGTTACTGAACGTGATACGACCA
>DATEEV010000185.1:0-4398 GCA_035281005.1 Microthrixaceae bacterium
CCTGGTGGCCTCGAAGTCGCGGAAGGTGGCACCGAGTCGCTCGACCAGCTCGGTCGGCGGTCCGAGGTCGAACAGGATCGGTTGGTAGGCCGTGATGTCGTAGGGCAGCGTCGCCATCTCGTCGGGGTCGAACGGGCGCAACTCGGCCCGTCGGTAGTGCTCGAGCTCACCGAACGACGACAACAGCCCGGCGCCGAACGCCTTGCGGTCGCCGTCGACGACGCACACACCGAACTCCATCGTGAACCAGAAGATCCGACTGAACCGCTCCAGCGCGTCGTCGTCGATCGCGCGTCGCGACGCCTCGCCGGCGAGTCGGTACAGCTCGGCGTAGGCGGGCGAGGCCAGCATGTTCGCGTGGCCGATGATCTCGTGGACGATGTCGGGCTCGGGTGTGTAGTACGGGACCGAGTGGTGTCGGATGTACTGGGTCGACAGGAACACCCGGTCCGCGAGCGAGCCGTAGAAGGTCCTGGTGGGCACCAGGCCGGCGACCGGTCGCAGGTGCCACCCGGTGAGCGAATGCAGCGCCGCGTCGACCTCGCGGAGCTGGGGTACACGGTCCGTCGGCAGGTGCAGACACTGCGATGCGGCGAGGTACGCCGGGGTCGCGTCGCGGCGGTGCCGGCGACCCAGCTCGGTGGACACCACCCGCCACACCGCGTCCTCCTCCGGCGCATAGGTCACGTCGGGGATCTCGCCGGTGCCGTCGTAGGCGTCGGCGACCGCTGCGATCGCGGCGCGCCGCCGCCGATAGGCCTCGTCGAAATGACCCGGGTGATCGGCCGGCAGTGAGAAGAGGTCGGTCGTCATCGCTGATCCGGGCTCCGCCACGAGTCGAGGTAGCGGCGATCACTGATCGAGCCGGCCGCGGTGGTCAGGCCGAGGGGGGAGAACGTGTCGATCATCACTGCGGTCTCCGAGGTCGCGGAGGCCTCCCGGCTCGCCTCGACGCTGCCGGGTTGAGGGCCGTGCACGAATCCCGCGGGATGGAGCGTGATCGAGCCGACGCCCACGCCCGACCCGGCTCGGCTCATGAAGTCGCCGTCGCTGTAGAAGAGCACCTCGTCGCTGTCGACGTTCGCGTGGTGGTACGGCACCTTGATCGCGTGGGGATGGAAGTCGTAGGGCCGGGGCACGAAGCTGCAGACCACGAACCCGGGCCCGGCGAAGGTCTGGTGCACCGGAGGGGGCTGGTGCAGGAGGCCGACGATCGGCTCGAAGTCCGAGATCCGGAACGCCCACGGGTACACGTAGCCGTCCCATCCCACGACGTCGAAGGGGTGGTGGGCGTGGGTCTGGACCGACACGCCGTGGCGCGTCCGCACCAGGACCGGCACGTCCTCGCCGTCCACGAGCAGGGGCTCGTCGACCGGGCCGCGGAGGTCACGTTCGCTGAACGGTGCGCCTTCGCGGAGCTGTCCGAGCGACGTGAGGTATCGGGGCGGGATGCCGACGTGGCCGGTCGACTCGATGACGAGCAACTCGACCTCCGTCGCGGGGACCCACCGGTGCGTGGTCCCGCGGGGGACCACCACGTAGTCGCCGCCGCTCACGACCAGCACGCCGAACACGCTCTCGAGGTCGGCCGCGCCGCGTTGCACGAAGACCAGCTCGTCGCCCTCCGCGTTGCGGTACAGCGGGCTCGGATCGGAGCCGCGTGCCGCCGCGAGGCGGACCCCGTCGTTGCCGAGCAGGTGCACTCGTCCCGTCACGGGCTCGGAACCGGCGGCCTGCGGTTCGAGCCGGTCCGTGCGCAGGTGATGGGGGATCAGCGGATGGTTGGGAGCGAAGCTCGGCCGCTCCCAGTCGGCATGAGCGTCGTCGAGGCAGTCGATCCGGACGAGTGCGCTGGGGGAATGGCGGTGGTACAGCAGCGATGACGCTCCGGCGAAGCCCTCCTCGCCCATGAGCTCCTCGGCCCGGCGCGACCCGTCGGGGCCATGGTGCGCGACGTGGCGCTTCCGGGGCAGGTCGCCGACGCGTCGGTAGTACGGCATCAGCGCACCGGCCCGGGACGCGATTCGACTCGACCGACGGCCTCGCCGAAGCCGATCCGCGGCCGCCCGCCGCCACCGCACCAGCCGGTGAGCCGCACGGTGTCGCCGTCGTCGAGATAGGTGCGCGACCGACCGTCGTCGAGACGCAACGGCCGGGTGCCGCCGTAGGTGGCCTCGATGAGGCTGCCCCATTGCCCGGCGTCGGCGCCGCTGACCGTGCCCGACCCGAAGAGATCACCCGCGCGAGTGGTGGCGCCGTTGCTCGTGAGGTGAGCGAGCTGCTGGGCGAAGGTCCAGTACATGCCGGCGAAGTTCGTGGCACAGATCTCGGTGCCGTCGAGCGCGGCGCGCAGGTGGAGGTCGATGGCCCAGGGTCGTTCGGCACGAAGGTGCGGCGCGGGAGCGGGACGCTGCGGCGGCGAGGCGACGAGGTACGGCCGCAGCGCGTCGAGGGTGACCAGCCACGGCGAGATCGTCGTGGCGAAGCTCTTGGCCAGGAAGGGGCCGAGTGGCTGGTACTCGAACGCCTGGATGTCGCGGGCGGACCAGTCGTTGAGGAGCACGGCGCCGGCGACGTGGCGGTCGGCCTCGTCGGGAGCGATGCCGGTCGCAGGCTGGCCCATGACCACGAAGCCCACCTCCACCTCGAGGTCGAGCGCCTCGGTCGGCGCGAACCTCGGGGGTCCCTCGCCGTCACCGAGCATGCCCGACGGCCGGGGGATCGGGGACCCGCTCACCACCACCGAGCTCGACCGGCCGTGGTAGCCGGTGGGCACGTGGCGCCAGTTGGCCGGCAACGACGGCGAGTCCGGGCGCAGCACCCGAGCCACGTTCGTGGCGTGATGGATCGAGGAGTAGAAGTCGACGACGTCGCCGACCTCGAATGGCCGGCACACGTCGACGTCGTCGACGTGCATCACGACCTCGGGGCGTTCGGGCCCGGCGATCACCTCACCCGCGCGCTCGCGCACCTCGCTCACCCGACCGCTGGCCAGGAGGCGGTCGAGGCCGGGACGGCGGGTGAGGTCAGGCTCGATGCCGGCCGCGGCGAGGTCGACGACGTGGTCGCCGATCCGCACGACCACCGTGGGCACGGAGCCTGGTCGTCGGCGGGCGACCACACCGAAGGGCAGGTTCTCCAGCGGGAAGTCGGATCCGTCCGGAACCGGGAGCCACTGCGTCATCAGAGATGCCCCCGTCGCGCCTGGTCCCGCTCGATCGCCTCGAACAAGGCCTTGAAATTGCCCTCGCCGAAGCCGGTGGCGCCCCGCCGCTCGATGATCTCGAAGAAGACGGCGGGCCGGTCGGTGACGGTCTCGGTGAAGATCTGCAGCAGATGGCCGCCGGGATCGCGGTCGACCAGCACGGCGAGTCGCTCGAGGTCGTCCCACGGAAGTTCGACGTCGGCCAACCTCGCCCTGGCCTCCTCGTAGTACGAGGGCGGCACCTGCATGAAGCGCACCCCGCGGTCGCGCAGAGCCGCGACCGAGCTGACGATGTCGTCGGTCGCGAGCGCGATGTGTTGCACCCCCGGCCCGTCGTAGTGCTCGAGGTACTCCTGGATCTGGCTCTTGCGCCGTCCGTGTGCCGGCTCGTTGATCGGCATGACCACCGGAGCTCCGGCCCCGGAGAGCCCGTTCCACACGACGGTCGACGCGAGCGACGAGTACTCCGTGCGGATCTGGTCCTGGTCGAAGTGCATCAGCTCGTCGAAGCCCAGCACCTCCCGATAGAAGGCGACCCAATCGTCGAGGCGGCCCTCCTCGACGTTGCCGACGACGTGATCGATGTGGCTCAGTCCCACGTCCGGGCCGATGCTCGAGTTCGGAAGGTCATCGGCGGTGTAGCCGGGCTCGAGCAGCGAGCCGTGGTATCGGCGGCGTTCGACGAAGGTGTGAACCGTGTCGCCGTAGGCGGCGACCTGGGCCAGGCGCAGCACGCCGTGCTCGTCGCGCTCCTCCCACGGTCCTTTCACGTTGCGCGCGCCGCGTCCCAACGCGGCGGCGTGGACGGCGGGGGCGTCGTCGACCTGCCATGCGAGGTCATGGACGCCGTCGCCGTGGCGTCGGACGTGCTCGGCGATCGGGGAGTCGGCGTCGAGCGCTCCGGTGACGACGAAGCGGATCTCACCCTGCTCCAGCACGTAACTGGCGCGGTCGGCGACACCGGTCTCAGGGCCGGCGTACGCGGTGCAGCGGAATCCGAATCCGCTGGTGAGGAACCCGGCGGTGGTCCTGGCGTTGCCCACCCAGAACTCGATGCAGTCCCAGCCGAGGAGGTGCGCCGCCGGCGCGCCGCGGCTCTTCGTCACGGTCATGCCCTGACTGTCTGCCCGCCCCGCGGTTGTGGTCAACACATCGCCGTTGACCTGAGCAGAATGATCAGAATTTGCCGCAAG
>DATEEV010000186.1:0-9223 GCA_035281005.1 Microthrixaceae bacterium
CCGGCCGACCTCGAGCTGGTCGGCCGCGAGACCTACCTCGAGGACTTCCTGCGGGTGATGCGCGTCCTCCAGCCGCGTCACGCGGTGCCGTTCGGTTCGATGGTCGGGTTCCTGCACCCCGAGTCGTTCCACGTGAACGAGCACCTCATCACTCCGTTCGCGGTGCAGGCCTACGTCGAGGAGCACGGCGGTTGGGACGGCGGTGAGGTCGTACCGATGATCCCCGGCGACTCATGGTCGAGCGACGTCGGATTCGTGTCGACCGAGAAGGACTGGTACTCGAACCGCGACGAGCACCTGGAGCGACTTGCGGCCGAGGTCAGGCCGAAGGTCGACGAGGACCTCGCCGCCGAGGCCGAGCGGCGGCCGACGTGGGAGCAATTCGAGGCGTTCATGGGCCGCTTCCTCGCCGCGATGCCACCGCTGACGGGGCGGGTGCTGATCAAGCGACCGATCTGCTTCGAGGTGCCCTCTGACTCCGACACGCCCTACTGGTCGGTCGACGTCCGTCGCCGGCGGGTGTTCCGCACGGCGACGCCACCGCCCGATCGCGCCGAGGTGATCAGGGTGCCGGAGGCGATCCTCCACGACGCCATGCGCGACGACATCCTCGGGGTCGTCCACGGTGGCATGCGGATCCGCACCGAACTGGCCCGTGGCGGGGCGTCGAGTGACCTCGCCTTCTGGGGGCTCGTCGCCGTGTGGGAGCTCGGCTACGTACCGAGCCCGTGGTGGAGGGCGCTGATCCCCGGGGGGCCGGTTCTGAACCGTCGGATGGTCGGCGTGGGGTGGCGACGCCGACACGAGGTGTTCGACATCATCCGGGCGGTGGTGGGGTCGGTGTTCGGGAGGGGCAGCGCGCTCGAGCGCGTCTCGGGCGGCTTCGGGACCGACGCCGAGCGAGCCGGGTCACGCTGATCCCGCTCACTCCGGAGCTCGGCGTCAACCAGTGATGAGCGGCAGGTCGAGCGGCGCGCGATTGGTGCGCTTCAGCTCGGAGTACCAACCGAACCGCGACATCGTGCGGATCGCGTCGTAGAGCTCGAGGGCCTCGTCGTCCGCGGGCATCACCGAGATGACCGGGCCGAAGTAGCTCGGCCCGTCGGGCGGCCCGTAGGTGATGATCGGGGTGCCGAGATCGTTCCCCGCCCGGGCGAGCGCGAGGTCGGTCTCGGCGCGGATGAGGGCGTCGCAGTCCTCGGTCTGTGCCACGGCGATGAGCCCGGGGTCAGCTCCGGCGTCGACGAGCAGCTTCTCGATGTCGATGCCCTCCACGATCTCCCGGCGGGCGTCGCGATAGGGGCGATCGCCGCGGTTCTGGTTCCACAAGGCCTCACCCCAGCCGGTGTAGAGCGCTGCGACGGCGTCGTTGCCCACCGAGGCTCGGGTTGCGGCGCAGATCCGAAGGAACTCGGTGCCCTTCACTTGCTGTGACTTGTAGCCCTCCGGGAGGTCGTCGCGCGCTTCGTTGACCATCCGCAGGGAGATGAACCGCCACCCGATGCGAAGGTCACGCAGTTCGGCGACACGAGTCGCCCATCGGGAGGTCAGCCAGGCGAACGGGCACCCCGGATCGAAGAAGAACTCGAGGTCGTAAGGGGCACCCGGGATCTCGGGCGCGTCAACAGCGGCGTCGGCCATGCCGTACCGAACCCCACCCAACACCTGATTCCTTCCCGACTCCGCGAAAATGCGTTCCTCAGTTGCACATGCGTTCGTGAGCAACGCATTGTCGCGGCGTGGATCAGGTCCTCGCTCCCTTCGTCGGCCTCACCCGGGGCCGGGCCCGATTCGGCCTCGACGTCGCCGAGCCCGCACCGCTGCCGGACCAGCCGGTGCTGCTCGCAGGAGCGGCCGAGGTCGACATCACCCCTCCACCGGGCCTGCCGAAGGCCGGGTACTCGGCGGGGGCGCACGACGGCGCGGGGTTCCGCACTCGCCTGCGGGCCCGGGTGCTCCACCTTCGTCACGGCACGACGTCGATGGCGTGGATCGCGTGCGACCTGCTCGGCGGGTCGTCGGTGGTGCAGCACCTCGTCGCGCTGGCGATCGCGGATCGGACCGACATCGCGATCGACGGGCTGATGATGGGAGCGACCCACACCCACGCCGGGCCGGGCCAGTTCCTCGGCAGCGACTTCTACAACCGTTTCGCGTCGAACCGGTCGGGCTTCGACCCCCGATGGACGCAGTTCCTCGTCGACCGGATCGCGAGCGCGGTCGTCGAGGCGTACGACACCCGTCGACCCGCTCGCGCCGCGTTCGGCACGACCGAGGTGTGGGGATGGACGCGGAACCGCTCGCTCGATCCCCACGTGCACAACGAGACCGTCGCCGACAAACGCACCGACGCACAACGCAAATGGGTGTCGATCAACCCCGACCTGCATCTGCTCCGTGTCGACGAAGCGAGCGGCGACGCGGCGCCGATCAGCGCGATGGTGGTGTTCAGCGTGCACGGCACCGGCATCTCGATGCGCTCGCGGGAGTACAACGCTGATCTCTGGGCCTACCTGGTGGGCGAGCTGTCACGCCGGATCGAGATGGACGCCGGGCGGCACCGCGGCGCCGCCCGCGGTGCCGACATCGGGCGCTGCGTGGTCGGCGCGGTCGAGGGCACCCACGCCGACGTCGCTCCGGCCATCCGACCCGGCCGAGCCGGACACGTCGAAGCCCAGCGGGTGGGCCGCGGCGTGGGCGCGGAGGCGCATGCGCTGTGGGCCCGGCTCGGCGGCGAGCTTCGCGACGACGTCGAGCTGGGCGTCGGACTGCGCGAGGTCGACCTCGAGCGCGAGCCGTCGATCGACGGCATCACGTTGCCGGCGCGGCCGGCAGTGGGCGCGTCCCTCGTGGCGGGCGCGACCGAGAACACCACCCCCGTGATCCATCGGATCCCGCCGTTCAAGGCCGGCGTGCCCAATCGCTTCGCCCGGCGCAGCCCGCAAGGCGCCAAATGGGTGATCGGGTCGAGGTGGCTGCAACCGGTTGTGGTGCCGACGCGGAGCTTTCCGAGGATCATCGCCGTGCAGGCGCTGCGGATCGGCCACGCCATCGTGATCGGCCTCCCCTTCGAGATCACGACCGAGACGGGCCGGCGCATCGCCGCCGCGGTCGAGTCGGCCACCGAGGGCGACGGCGTCGATCAGGCGATCGTCGCCTCGGTGACCAACGAGTACATCGGCTACATCGCGACCGCGGAGGAGTACGAGCGCCAGTTCTACGAAGGCGGTCACACGCTCTACGGGCCCGACTCACAGCGCTTCGTCGCCGCGCATGCCGCGCAGCTCGCGGGGAAGGTCGCCTGCGACGGCCTGGTGCACGAGCCTCGGTCGCGCCGCGAGTGGGACCTGCGGATCGCTTCGTTCTGGCCCGCCGCGACCGGGGCCGTGCCGGATCGTGCGTTCTCGGGCGCACCCACCTTCACGGATCCGACCGCGGATGAGGACGGCTACTGGGAGGCGATCTGGCGCGATGCCGCCCCGGGCGATCTCGACTGGCACGCTCCGCTCGTGCGCGTCCACCGGCTCGAAAGGGATGGGACCGCAGGCGCGACGAGCACCGACGATCAGGGTTGGGCGATCGAGGTGCGACACCTGGGAAAGGACCCCGACGCCGGAGCGAGCGGCGCGCATCGCTACGCGGCCCGGTGGTACAGCCCCGAGCACCGGGTCGGACTGCGTCACCGCTTCGTGCTGGTCGCGAACCGCGACCAGCCGCAGGTGGAGGGGCCCGACCTCGATTAGGCCGACTCGGTGTTGGCCTCGTCAGGGAACGTGAAGATGAACAACTGCGTCGCATACGCGACGAGGCGGGGCTTCTCCTCGCAACTCGGGCCGTAATCCCACAGCGCCATGTCGGCCGACGCATAGCCGTCCCCCGCGAATCGGGCGGTGTTGTGGGCGAGCACCCACGGCGAGCGGCAGGCGTCGAGCATGTGCACGGTGAGATCGATGCTCGGCGCGAACCACGTGCGCTGGTCCTCGGCGAGCTTCTCGCCCACCGCGCCCGGCATCGTGTCGGCCATGACGACGAGGGCGAGCGGATCGAGGCACCCGTCGTCGACGAACGGCGGCTGGTCGAAGCGATACCAGGCCGCGCGCTCGGCCCGGTCCGGCACATACTGCTCCCACGGCGGATGACCGATTGCCGGTCGGCCCTCGATGAACTCGTCCCAGAACGGCATCGGCGCGAACGCTGGCACGCCATCGGGTGGCGGATCCCGGAACGACGGGCAGTCGTTGGGATGAGGGACCGCCGGCGGCGGCCGGAGATCGACGAACTCGAACCCGCGGCGTGAACCACCGAACACCGCTGTCGTCACGTGGCCGTGTGAGGCGCCGACGTTCCGCACCTCGGCCCGGAGGTGCGACATCGACCGACCTCGGCGAAGCACCTCGACATCGACCTCGATCGGCCCGTGAGCCACCGGGGCGACGAAGGTGGTGTGGAGGGTTCGGAGCGACTGGGAAACGTCATCGAGCTCGTCGGCCATCGCTCGCAACGCGATCGCGGTGACCACGCCGCCCTGGGGCAGGGGACGGAGGTTCCAGTGTTCGTCGATCTCACCGACGTAGCGACCGGGATCGGTCGTGGGTCGGACGCTGGTCCCGTCGCGAAACGTGTTCGACACGCGTTCACGCTCGCCGCTCCGGGCCGAGCGCGTCAATCGAGATCGCTCAGACGTTCTTGGGAGGCTTCTGGCCCGTGACCGACACGAAGAGGATGTTGGCCATGGAGACCCGCAGCTCCTCGGTGGGGATCCCGTAGAACTCGAAGCCGTAACGGTGCGCCGCCACGTGAGCCAGCATCGACACCAGCACGCCGGCGGTCGCCATCGGCTCGGTCGCGGGCACCTTGCCGGTCTCGCGGAAGTCGCGCACGACGTCGGCGAGTGCGACGGTGAATTCGTTGAGCAAGCGGGTCCGGATCGACCGGAACCGCTCGTCACCCTCGGCGCTGGTCAGCTCCATCACCCGCATGAGCGGCCAGTGCTCGTCCCAGAACGACACGAACGCCGTCGCGATGCGATCCGCGGTCTGATAGCCAGCAGCACCTTTCCACGGCCCCACGACGACCAGCTTGGTCAACACGTCGCTGCCAGCGGCTGCCATCTCCTCGGCCAGCCCGACGATCGCCGTCGTGACGTCAGGGAAGTACTGGTAGAAGGTCGCCGGGCTGGTGCCGGCCTCCCTCGCGATGTCGACGACGGTCAGATCGCGGTACGAACGGTGCTCGAGCAGGCGTTGGGTGCACTCGAGGAGGCGTTGGCGAGTGGCCCGGCCCCGACGCCCCGGCACCCGACCGTCGGACGCGCGCAGCTCGGAGTCTGGGCCCGCGTCAGGTCCCGCGTCAGGTCCCGGATCTGCGCTCGGAGTGTCGCGATCGGTCATGGTGCCCTTCGTATCGTTCCCCGCAAGATCAGCCCCGCCTTCTGCGCAGACCAGCGACAGAGATCATGCCCCGAGCGGGGCGATGAACCGGTCACCGTAGGCGGCGATCATCTCGACGGCCTCGTCCTGACTCACCTGCTTCTGGCCCCGCGCCATCCACGACGACGTGAGGATCGTGGTCACGCCCGACTCCTCCAACGCGTGGACGGTCTCGAGCTTGGGCACCAGCGGCGGCGAGGCGACGACATCGAACGGCAGCTCGGCACGCCCGACCTGCTCGCGCTCGTGCGCGATGAAGCGGGTGATCTCCCCGAGCTCCTCGACCGAGTGGTACATCCCGATCCATCCGTCGCCGATCCGCGCGGCGCGGCGCAACGCGATCTCGGAGGTGCCCCCGATGTAGATGGGCACCGGCCGCTCCGGCGCGGGCGCCATCTCGAGGCGGTCGAAGTCGAAGTGGGGCCCGTGGTGCTCGACCATGCCGCCGCGCCACAACATCCGCAGCGCCTCGACCATCTCCTCCATCCGCGCGCCGCGGCCGCCGAACGGCTGGCCGAGTTGGTCGAACTCCTCGCGCATCCAGCCCGCACCGATGCCGAGGATGACTCGGTCCCCGCTGAGGTGGGCCGCGGTCCCGACCGCTTTCGCCACCACGAACGGGTTGCGGAGCGGCAGCACATAGACGTTGGTCATGAACCGCAGGTCGGTGGTCACGCCGGCCATCGCCCCGACCATCACCCAGGGGTCCGGCCATGACTCCTCGGGCTGGTACTGCGGCTTGCCGTCCGACGTGTACGGGTACGACGACGACAGCTCCTCGGGGTAGAAGACGTGGTCCGACAGCGCGACGGAGTCGAACCCGGCCGCCTCCGCCGCCTGCGCGATGGCGGCGTAGTCCCTCGGCTCGGCGCCCAACAGGGCGTGTGAGAACCTCACGTCATCCGTCTCCCTCGTTCGTCACCGCGGCGAGCGCCTGCTCGCGCAGCTCGTTCTTCAACACCTTGCCCGACGCGTTGAGCGGCAACGTCTCGACGAGCTCGACGTGGCGCGGCGCCTTGAAGTTGGCCATGTGCTCGCGGGCCCAGTCGATGAGGTCGAGCGGCGTGGGCAGCGCATCCGGGGTCGGCACCACGAAGGCGTAGCCGACCTCGCCCATCCGCTCGTCGGGGACGCCGACGACCGCGACCTGGGCGACACTCGGGTGCTCGAGCATGAGGGACTCGATCTCGGCCGGGTAGGCGTTGAACCCGCCGACGATGAACATGTCCTTGGCCCGATCGGTGATGCGCAGGTAGCCCCGCTCGTCGAGCACGCCGATGTCGCCGGTGTGCAGCCAGCCCTCAGCGTCGATGGCCTCCGCGGTGCGCTCGGGGTCCTCGAAGTAGCCGAGCATCACGTTGAAGCCACGCACCACGACCTCGCCCGGCTCCATTCGCCGGGTCGGCGAACCGGACTCGTCGAACGTCGCCAGCTCGACGCCAGGGATGGCACGCCCACAGAAGTTCGCGATCGTGTCGCGATCCGCGTCGTGGTCACTGACCGTCACGACCCCGCACGCCTCGGTCAGCCCGTACGCGGTGAGGACGGTGTCGAACCCGAGCACCTCCGACATCTGACCGATGAGCTCGACCGGCACGACCGCGGCTCCGGTGACGGCGAGGCGCAGCGATTCGAGCGCAGCGACGTCGAGGTCGGGATGGTTGATGATCGCCTGGTACAGCGTGGGAGGGCCCGGCAGCACGGTGATGCGATGCTCGGCGATCGAGGCGATCACCTTCGGCACATCGAAGACGGCCTCGGGATAGATCGTCGCACCGACCAGCAGGCTCGCCACGATGCCGGCCTTGTAGCCGAAGGAGTGGAAGAACGGGTTGACCACGAGGTAGCGGTCGTCCTCTCGGAGGCCGACCGTCGACGCCCATGCCTCGTAGGCCCGGGTGGTCTGGCCGTGCGTGCACATCACGCCCTTCGGTGCACCGGTCGTGCCCGAGGTGAAGAGCAGGTCGGCCAGGTCGCCCTCACCGAGCGCGTCGACCCGACGGTCGACCTCGGCCGGCTCGACCACGTCACCGGCGGCGAGGAAGTCCGTCCAGGTCACACACCCGTCGGGGACCTCGCCTCGCAGCACCACGATGCGTTCGAGGTGCTCGAGCGATCCGTCCGGTTCCTCGGCCCGGCGAAGCATCGACACGTAGTCGTTGCCGAGGAACCCCTCCACCGTCAGCAGGAGCCGCGCCCGGGACGAGCCCAGGATGTGGGCCGCCTCGGTCCCCTTGTAGCGGGTGTTGAGCGGCACCAGCACCGCGCCCGCCGCCTGCAGGCCGTGGAGGGCGACCACCCACTCCCAGGTGTTGGGCGCCCAGATCGCGACCCGATCGCCTGGCTCGATCCCGGCCGCGATGAACGCACGGGCGGCGTCGTTCGCCTTCTCGACGAGCTCGCCGAAGGTGAGGGTCACGACCTCGTCAGCACCTCCGTCCACGAGCGCGGGGCGATCCCGATGCTGAGCGGCGACAGCGCGCAGTCGGGCAGGGATGGTGCCGCTCAACCGGTCCCCCCATCGGCCCCGAGCACCGCGCCACGCATCACCCGAGTGCTCCGGCCTCCTGCAGCGCCGCGATCCGATCGGCGTCGTAGCCGAGCACCTTCGAGAGGATCTCCTCGTTGTGCTGGCCGGCGGACGGGGACTTGGTCGGGATCGGGTTGTCCTCGCCGATGAACTTGATCGGCGACGGGAGCTGTTCGGCACCGAGCACGTCGGCCGGTAGCCACGGCATGCGCTCCTGGAACTGGGGATCGTCCGCAATGGTCTTCGGAGTGTTGACCGCCGCGATCGGGGTGTTGACCCGATCACCGAACTCGAGCCACTCCTCCGCGGTCTTCGTGGCGAAGATCTCCTTGAGGATCGCCTGCAGCTCGCGGTTGCCCTTGGCGTGGTCGCCGTACTGGCTACCGGGCCAGCGCTCGAAGAGGTCGGCGCGGCCGACGGCTTCGCAGAAGTTCTTCCAGAACTCCTGCTCGGAGGCCATGAACAGCACGTGGCGACCATCGGAGGTCTCGTAGAACTGGTAGCGAACGCCGTCGCGCATGCCGGCGGTGCCCGGAGCGCGGCGTTCGTAGTCGTCGGACGGGTTGCCGGTGACCTCGTCCTCGGGTCGTTCGTAGGCCTTCCAGGTCTCGGAGCGCAGCCAGTCCATCGCCGCGGCGGCGTCGGACTGGGCGATCTCGAGGTACGAGCCTTCGCCCGTCTCGCGGGCCCGGATGATGCCGGCGAGCACGCCCAATGCGCCGAAGAGCGGACCGGCGTGAATGCCCATCGAGGGGTGCTCGGGGATGACGCAGAACCCCTCCTCGTCGGTCTCGGGGTTCACGAGGCCGGCCCACGTGTCGTAGGCGAGGCCGTGGGAGGGCATGTTCTTGTACGGCCCGGTCATCCCGTAACCCGAGATCGTGCAGAACACGATCGCCGGGTTGACCTCCTTGAGGTCGTCGAAGCCGAGGCCGCGCTTCGCCAGCCCGCCGGGCCGCATCGCCTCGATCACGGCGTCGGCACCCTTGACCAGGTCGAGGAAGATCTCCCGACCCTCCTCGGTGCGCAGGTCGAGCGTGATGCTCTTCTTGCCCCGGCTGATGTGGAGGTGCATCAGCGACACGCCCTCGACGATCGGCCACGTCATGCGCCGGATGTAGTCACCGGCCGGCGGCTCCACCTTGATGACATCCGCGCCCATGTCCGCGAGGGACGTGGTGATGGCGCCGGGGCCGAGCATCGAGCACTCGATGATCCTGACTCCGGCAAGGGGCTGCTGGCTGGGCACGGGACGGACCTCCGA
>DATEEV010000187.1:0-3342 GCA_035281005.1 Microthrixaceae bacterium
CAACAGCGCTTGGCGCGCCATCAGGAGCGGCTCGAGAACGAGGTCGTGACCCGCCGTGACGACGTACCCGCGGTCGACCTGGCGGTCCTCCTCTACGAACGCGATCGCGAGGTGTTCGCGTCGGTGCTCGGCAGTGCGATCGCGCTCCGGCTCTTCCTGTTCACGGTTCCGCTGATCGTCACGATCGTCGGCATCGCCAACCTGTTCCTGTCCTCCGAGACCATGGGTCAGATCGTCGATGGATCGGGCATGGCGGGCTCGGTCGCCAAGCAGATCGAAGGGGCCATCGAGACCTCCCGCAAGGGTGGGCTGCTGATCGTGCTCACCGGCATCTTCCTCTCGCTGCTCGCCGGCCGCGGCCTCACCAAGGTCCTCGCCGCCTGCTCCGCCGGCGCGTGGCACGTGAGCGGTCGCGCCGCCAAGGCCACGTCCCGCACTGCGCTCACCGTGACCGGCTTCGCCGCCGCGATGGTGGTCTGTGCGACACTCATCGTGCGCGCTCGTGAGCTCGGCGGGGTGACGGTGTACACGTCATCGATCATCATCGTCGCGGCGATCTACGCAGTCGGGTGGTTCGCCATCACGCTCTCGTTGCCGCGCACGACCACCGACCCCGGGTCCTGCCTTCCCGGAGCGGCGCTGGTCGGGCTGACGCTGGCCGGACTGCAGACCTTCATGCAGGTGTACCTGCCGTCGAAGATCGAACGGTCGTCCCAGTTGATGGGCAGCGTCGGGGTCACGGTCGCGGTGCTGGGCTACCTGTTCATCATGGGCCGAGTGATGGCCGGGAGCTTGGTGATGAACGCAGTGGTGTTCGAGCGGTTCGGCTCGGTCACGCACCTGTTCTTCGCCCTTCCGCTGGTGCGGAAGCTGCCGCCTCGATCACCCAAGCTCCGCCACTTCTTCGACCTACCCGACCCGGTGCCCGAGGAGGACAATCCCGAGGTCGGACCGAGCGCGGACCTGACCCCCCAGGGGTAGGCGCGCCTCGGCGGTGTCGCTTCAGCGAAGCGCCGGCTCCTGGCTGGTGGTCAACGGAGCGCGCTCGCGAGCGACGCCGAGCAGCCGCCGCTTGGCCGCCGCCGTCGCCGTGGGGTCGACCGGAGGCAGCGCGAACCCGGTGTAGAGCACGCGGCGCTCGCGTTCGGTCGGGGGCTCGGCCCGATGCAGCGTGCAGCTCAGGTGCACGGTGAGGTCACCGGTGGCCGTGGGCAAGGGCACCTCGGGCAGGCCGATCCGGTCGGTGTCGAGCAGCGAGGGCCACACGAACGCCCGATGCGATCCGGCGATCACGCGCAGCTGGCCCGACGTGGGCCCGGCACCCGTCACCGAGACGCCGACGGTCAGGCCGCAGCAGTCGTAGCTGTGACGGCCGAGGCTGCAGTCCTTGTGCCAGGGGATGTCGGAGATCCCCTCGGTCACCCCGATCGGCTTGAACAGCGCCTCGACCCGGTTCCCCCTCGCCGGCAGGGCGGCGTGCCCGCAGCCGGGCAGCTCGGCGACGAAGCGCAGCCGCGCGTCGTCGAGGAGCTCGGCGGTGGCGGCCGAGACCGCGTCGAAGCGTTGCATCCGCACCACCTGCCGGCCCACGCCGTCGACCGTCGCCCACCAGCTGTTGCCGTCGCCCTCCACGTAGCGGGGCGCGGCTTCGTCCATGTCGGCGGAGATGCGGGCCATGTCGCCGACGTCGAAGACTTCGCGAAGGTGGAGGAAGCCCGCCTCCTCCAGGAACTCACGCATCTCCGACGGGTCGTCGTCGAGGGTGAACGAGCGGCCGAGGTCGGCGTCGACCCGGATCGCACCGGGCTCGTGCACGGGTCGCTCGTCGAGCACGCTGCGCAGCACCAGCCACCAGTCCATGAGCCGGCCGATCGGTCCCCCCTCCAGGGCGAGCGTGCCCGAGGTCATCATGCCGACCGGTGAGATCTGGTCGGTCACGAGGTCACCGAGCTCGGTCTCGGTCAGGCGGAGGCGTACGGCGGCCTGATCGTCGAGGCCTGATCGCGCGACGCCGATCGATCCTCGTTCGTCGCGCGACAACGTCCAGGCCGATCCATCGACGTCCTCGCCGTCGACGCCCTCTCCCTCGGTGTCAGATCTGCTCACCACGATCGTGAGGTCGCGAAGGCGGAGGCCAGCGGTCGGGGCCAACAGGTCCGCCCGAGCCGCCAGGAGGGAGGGGAGGGCATCGTCGAAGAAGGTCGCGGCATCGACGGTCTCCACCTCGTGGTCCGAGCGAGTTCGCAGGTCGATCGACATCGCGATGCAGCCTCCATCCGACGGTTTTCCCCGAGGCTACGTTCCGACGTTGCGGCGAGGCGACGCTTCCTGCAACCCTGGCGACATGGTGGTGGAGGGGATCCGGACTCGTTTGGCGCGGTTGCGACCCAGTCACCTGCGCCCCAGGATCTCGACGGCGTACCTGACGTACATGGTCGTGGCGGAGCGGCAGGAGCGGATCCGTCTCGACGACGGATCGACCGCCCCAGACGGCACGGGCCCGTATCGATTCCACGAGATCACCTCGGCCGATGACCCCGTTCTGTCGTTCGCGCCGCGCTGGCAACGGCGACTCTGCCGGAAGGGTATGGCCAACGGCTGGTACTGCCTGGTGGCCTTCGATCGCGAGACGGGTGCGAAGGTCGGTCATGTGTGGGCGACGTCGGAGTCGACCCGTGGCATCGCCAACGGGATCATGAACGTGCAATTGGCGCCCGACGAGGTCTACGTCTGGGACCTCTTCATCGATCCGGCACATCGCCAGTTGGCCCTGAGCCAGGAGATGGCGAACGCACTCGTGCGAACGTTCGACGCCCGCGGGGCGAGGTACGGCCTCAGCCACGTGCTGTACGAGAACTCGGCGTCGATCCTCTGGCACCACCTCTTCGGGTGCGCGGTGCTCCAGACGTTCAACTTCGTGCACATCGGCGAACGCATCCTCTGGAAGGTGCCGCTGGCCGAGTGCCCCCGCTACGGCCCGCTCTCGCGGCACGGGCGCCACTCCGAGTCGGATCCTGCGCCCTGCTTCGGTGCCGCGCTCCTCCCCTCGCCAGACCTGGCGATCACCCGTGAGCAGCTCAGGGCGCTGCGCCGCCGGGGCAGGACCACGCCGAGCCGATAGCGGGTCCACACGTATCGTGGGCGCGCGAACCCGGCCGCGAGGAGACCGACATGACCACCGCCTCCGTGCTCATCTGCCAGGAAGCGCCACTCGACGGCGACCTCGTCGCCACCCACCACGCCACGCTGGAGGAGCACTGGTCACGGCCGGTCTGGAAACTCCACGACCTGCGACCGGCCGAGGAGGATCCCGCGGAGCCCATCCGCTGGATCCCGCCGGCG
>DATEEV010000188.1:0-2084 GCA_035281005.1 Microthrixaceae bacterium
ATCGACGTCGACGGCCACCACCTGGTGGTCCGCGGGGTCGAGTGGCTCTCGGGGGCGCCGGTCCGGGCCTTCGACATCCGCGCCGGCGCAGCGCTCGTGGTGGCGGGGATGCGGGCGGAGGGCGAGACCGTCGTGCACGACTCCGACCACCTCGATCGCGGGTACCACCAGCTCGCCGAGAAGCTCAGCTCACTCGGGGCGTTCGTGACCCGCGACCCCTGAGACGGGCGGGTCCGGGGTGGCCTGCTCCTCGAGGTGGCGGTCAGCCCGGCGTTTCGCGAGCCACAGCACCAGTCCCACCAGGAGGAGGGGGCCCACGACCAGCAGGATCTCGTCCCAGCCGCCCTGGTGCGCCACGATCGTCACAGGGGAAGTTTCCCACCAGCGGGCTGGTTGGCACACACGGCCGCACCCGCCTTTACTTGGTGGTCCGGTAGTCCCTTCCATCCCTTTCCCTTTCCAACCCGTACCGGGGCATCCACCCAGGCCCCACCCAGGAGTGACGTGCGCGAACAGGTCCTCGAGGTCATCGAGATCATCCGCCCGGCCATCCAGGCCGACGGCGGCGACATCGAGCTCGTCGAGATCGACGAGCCCTCCGGTGTGGTGACCGTCGAGCTCACCGGCGCGTGTGTGAGCTGCCCCGCGTCGACGGTGACGATGAAGGCCGGCATCGAGCGGATCATGAAGGACCGCGTCCCCGGGGTGACCTCGGTGGTGCAGCCCGGTGAGGATCTGGTCGAGGACGGCACGGCGGTCTCCTTGTGAGTGTTGCCCGCTGGGCCGGCGATCGGTGGCAGTGACCCGACCACCACTTCGACAGGGCCCACCCCGAGGGGGAGAGCGCCCCACGCCCGTCGAGCTGCTCGACGAGGCGCGCGCCGGCCGCCGTCCTGCACTGGCCCGCCTCCTGTCGTTGGTGGAGCGCGGCGGCCCACAGGGCGCCGAGGTCGCGGCGGCCGTGCACCACGCGGGCGGTGCTGCGTACACGATCGGCATCACCGGGGCGCCCGGGTCGGGCAAGTCCACGCTGACCAACGCGGCGTGTTCGGTGGCCCGGGGTCGAGGCGACCGCATCGCGGTGCTCGCGATCGATCCGTCGTCGCCCTTCACCGGGGGAGCGATCCTCGGAGACCGGGTGCGGATGGGGGAGCACGCCCTCGATGACGGCGTCTTCATCCGTTCGATGGCGACCCGAGGACACCTCGGCGGGTTGGCAGTGGCGACGCCGGCCGCGGTCAGGGTCCTCGATGCGGCCGGCTATCCATGGGTGGTGATCGAGACCGTCGGCGTCGGGCAGGTCGAGGTCGAGATCGCCGGCGCGGCCGACACCGTCGTGGTGGTGGTGAATCCCGGGTGGGGCGACGCGGTGCAGGCGAACAAGGCCGGCCTGATGGAGATCGCCGACGTGTTCGTCGTGAACAAGGCCGATCGTGCCGGCGCGGCCGACACGGTCCGCGACCTCGAGCAGATGCTCGGCCTGTCGGCGGCCAGGCCGTGGCAACCGCCCATCCTGCAAACCGTCGCCACCGAGTGCCGAGGGCTCGAGGAGCTCTGGGGCGCGATCAGCGATCATCGACGGCACCTCGAGCAGACCGGAGAGCTCGAGGCCCGTCGGCGGCGGCGCATCGAGGACGAGCTCAGGGCCATCGTCGTCGCGCAGCTCACAGATCGGGCCCGGGCCGCCGCCGACGCGGACCGCTTCGACGAGGTCGTCGACGCCGTCCTCGAGCGCCGCGTCGACCCGTGGACCGCGGCCTCCGACCTTTCTGGTCTCTAGGGGCTGGCCCTAGCCCGAACCGCGACAGGCCTGACAGCGACCGACGAGGTCGAGTCGGTGGTGGTTCGCCGCGAACCCCTCCCGCCCGGCCACCCCGTCGAGCGCGGTGTCGAGCGCGTGTTCGAGGTCAGGGGCCAGCGTGAAGTCCTCGACGGAACCACACGCCACGCAGATGAGGTGATGGTGGTGCTCGGTGAGCTCCTCGGCGAGCTCGAAGCGGGCGTGCTCGTCGGAGGTCACGATCCGATGCACGACGTCGGCAGAGATCAGCTCGGCCAGGTTTCGATAGGCGGAGCTCTGCGCG
>DATEEV010000189.1:0-6539 GCA_035281005.1 Microthrixaceae bacterium
GTGGGAGAAGTGGCTCGCCTTCTCGCCCGATCCGCAGTATCTGACGGTCTACGCCAAGTACGACCCCGGGATGATCGTGCGACGCCACGGACACTTCTCGCCCCACATCGTCTTCGTCCTCGAGGGGGAGGCGAGCTTCGGTGGCCGCTCCTGTCCCGCCGGCACCCACATCGAGCTGCCACTCGGCGCCGCCTTCGGCCCGGTGGTGGCCGGCCCGGAGGGTGCGGTGATGTTCGAGGTGATGATGGGCGATCCGCGCAGCTGGGGCGACCAGCCCGAGACGTTCGAGGCCGTCCTCGCCGCCCAGGGTGCTGAGCGCCTACCCGATCCGCCCCTCGAATACCCCGAGTGGCTTTCGGACCTGCGGTCGCACTGGGTCGGCGCCGCGCCGGAGCCCGCGCCTCAGAGCGACCCGGCCGACCCCAGCTGACGTCGCCACCGCCGGACTGGGAAGCTCCTGGGACACCCAGCACTCGCTGAGCCGGGGCGACGGCGGCGTGCGGAGACGGCCGGCACCGTCGGCTCAGCCTCGGGGTGGTCCATCGTCCAGCCGTGACGTCGAACCGTGCTTCTGAACTGTGCGCATCCGTGAGAGGCAACTCGCCCGAAGAACTCCATGTGACCCGAATCGACACGACCGATGAACAAGGATCCGGCGAGGTGACACGCGTCCAGAGACTGGCTGAGGGTGCAATGGAGGGGCTGGTCGCGCCCTGCTTCACGCGTTTCGGCTTCGAGGCTCGTCGCCGAATGTTCGATTGGCGTCGTCTCGATTCCTACCGGCTAGCAGGTCGGGTGATCGTGGTCACCGGTGCCACTTCGGGGCTCGGTCTCGCCGCCGCGACACAACTCGCCCATGACGGGGCGACCGTTGTGGCCCTTGGACGGAGCCCCGACAAGACCGCCCGAGTCGTGCAGGAACTTCGTGACGCGACCACGAATCCCAACCTCTCGGCAGTGATCGCAGATATGGGCGACTTCGACTCGGTCCGACGTGCATGCGAACGGATCCTCGCCGACCATGATCGGCTCGATGTTGTGATCCACAATGCCGGGGCGCTGTCACACCGGCGAACCGTGGCACCTGATGGCACCGAGGCCACGATCGCCAGCCAGATGCGCGACGGGTCGAGCGACGTCACGACCTCCATCGACCTTCCGGCCGGAACCGACCCTGCCGCCTACGACGTCGTCGACGTCTCGGTCCAGGCGGACGGGGCCGGCCCCGAGCACTCGGGCAACAGCGTGCTCCGGGGCGCGCTGTCCGCCTGACAAGAGCGGGGCGTCCTCTCCGATGTCACACGTACTCGTCGCAGGATCGACCGGCTACGTCGGTGGACGTCTCGTTCCGGAATTGCTCGACGCTGGTCACACGGTCCGATGCATCGTGCGAGACCCGGCGAAGCTCGGCGATGCGCCCTGGCGCGCTCGCGTCGACATCGCGCGCGGCGACGTCACCGTCCAAGGCTCCGTCGACGCAGCCCTCGAGGGCATCGACGTCCTGTACTACCTGGTGCACTCCATGTCCGGCTCCGACGACTTCGAAGCGCTCGACCGAACGGCAGCCGCGTGCGTGGCTCAGGCTGCGCAGCGTCGCGGAACAAGACGCATCGTGTACCTCGGTGGCCTGGGCGACGACGACGACCCGAACCTGTCCCGCCACCTCGCAAGCAGACACGAGGTGGGGAGGATCCTGGCGAGCGGGTCCACGCCAGTCACCGAACTGCGCGCGGCGGTCATCATCGGATCGGGATCGGCGAGCTTCGAGATGCTGCGGTACCTCGTGGAGGTGCTCCCCGTCATGGTGGCCCCCAAGTGGGTGTCGAGTCGCTGCCAACCTGTCGCCATCCACGACGTCCTCGCTTCGCTGGTGGTCGCAGCGGAGGACGGCGGGCGAGGACACCAGGTCGTCGAGATCGGTGGCCCCGATGTACTGAGCTATCGCGAGATGATGCAGACCTACGCGGAGGCCGCCGGTCTCGCCCGTCGGGTCGTGATACCGGTCCCGCTCCTCACCCCGAGGCTGTCGTCCCTGTGGATCAGCCTGGTCACCCCGCTGCCGGCGAACCTCGCTCGCCCACTCGTCGACAGCCTCGTCGTGGACGTCATCGTCCACCGCCGCCCGCCGCCGCCCTACCCCGACCCGACGCATACGATCCCGTTCCGCCGGGCGGTCGAGCGGGCCTTGGAACGATCGGCCAGCTTCCAGGTCGCCACCCGGTGGTCGGACGCCTCGCTCCCCGGACGGTCGCCCGCGGCGCCGATGCCCAGTGACGCGGACTGGGCTGGCGGATCGATCCTCGTGGACGAACAAGTTGTCGAGACCGACGCCGACCCGGCGGCGGTGTTCAGGACGGTGAGCGGTATTGGCGGCGCACGCGGCTGGTACGTCACCCCGGTCCTCTGGGAGGCGCGAGGATGGATCGACAAGCTCATCGGAGGTGTCGGCATGCGCCGTGGCCGGCGTCACCCCGACGACCTGTGGATCGGTGACGCCGTCGACTTCTGGCGGGTCGAGGCAGTCGAGCCCGACCGACTCGTTCGGTTCCGAGCCGAGATGCGTCTCCCCGGCGAGGCGTGGATCGAGTGGGCGATTCGTCCCTCGAGGCGGGGCTGCCGACTGGAACAGCGGGCCATCTTCGCTCCGAAGGGCCTCTGGGGACGCGCGTATTGGTATGCGCTGCTGCCGTTGCACGCAGTGATCTTCGGTCGGCTCGCCTCGCGGCTGGCACAGGCCGCGTCGACGCGATCCGAGACCTCCAGCAGTCGAGGACGATGAAGCAGGTGTGCCGTCGCGAGATCAACGACTTCGGAGCCCGATCCGGATGCCGCGTCGTCGCCTACCCGGGCGGCTTCCGTTGACCGTGGCAGTCGCGTGGTTCCGACGCGACCTCCGACTGTCCGACAACCCGGCGTTGCTCGACGCGCTGACTGTCGGAAACGACGTGGTCGCGTTGTTCGTCCTCGACGACGCCTTATGGCGGCCGGCGGGCCCGACGCGCCGTGCCTTCCTCGCCGGGTGCCTCGGGTCGCTCGACGAGTCGACCGGCGGGCACCTCGTCGTCCGGATCGGCGACCCGGCACAGGTGGTACCGCAGCTCACCGCCGAGGTGGGCGCCAGCACCGTGCACGCCGCCGAGGACTTCGGCCCGTACGGTCGTCGGCGTGATCGCGTCGTCGCCCGGGCGCTCGCCGCGACCGGGGCCGAACTGGCGCTGGTCGGTAGCGCCTATGCCGTGGCACCGGGATCGCTCAGCACCAGGCAGGGCTCGCCGTACCGGGTGTTCGGCCCGTTCGCCAGGGCTTGGCAGGAGCACGGATGGGAGCCGCCGGCGCCGGCGCCGGGATCGCCGTCGTGGGTCGACGGGTTGCGCAGCGACGGCCTACCCGAGCTGCCTCGCGCCGCCGCCGACCTCCCGCCTGCCGGGGAGGAGGCAGCCAAGCGCGCCGTCCGCCGGTTCTGGGAACGTCAGCTCGACGGCTACGACGAGCTCCGCAACATCCCCGCTGCCGACGTCACATCCCGGTTGTCGCCGTACCTGCGCTGGGGCTGCCTGCACCCGAGGCAGCTCCTGGCCAAACTCGGCACCGATCGATCGTCCCGTCGGTTCCGGGATGAACTGTGCTGGCGCGAGTTCTACGCCGACGTCCTGCTGCGCGATCCGGCGTCGGCACGGCGGTCGTGGCAGCCTGGGATGCGGTCGTTGCGAGTCGACGAGGGGGCTCTTGCCGACGACCGCTTCGCGGCGTGGTCGCAGGGTCGCACCGGATTCCCGCTCGTCGACGCGGGCATGCGGCAGTTGGCGGCAGAGGCGTGGATGCACAACCGGGTCCGGATGGTCGTTGCCAGCTTTCTCGTGAAGGACCTGCACCTCGACTGGAGCCGCGGCGCCCGGTGGTTCATGCAGCACCTTGTCGACGGCGACCTGGCGTCGAACAGCCACGGCTGGCAGTGGGTCGCGGGCACGGGCACCGACCCGTCGCCCTTCGTGCGCGTGTTCAACCCGGTGGCGCAGTCGAAACGGTTCGACCCCGATGGTGACTACATCCGGCGATGGTTACCTGAACTTCGCGCGGTTCCGGCGCCGGCGATCCACGAGCCGTGGACGCTGACGGGTGGGCCGCCTGCGGGGTACTCGATGCCGATCGTCGATCACGCGACCGAGCGGCGGGAGGCGCTGGTCCGCTACGGCGAGCTGCCGTAGTCGGTTGCGTCGCAGCACGGCGAGCGACTCGAAATGTCGAGGGAAGGGTCGGGCGGACGCGACGGTCGACGCCTCGGTGCTCGGCGCCGGCTGGTTGGCGCTCGGAGTGACGCCACGTGCCGGCTGGTGGCAGACGACCACGGATCGAACACGCCAGCGATCCTGGACCGTGCCGTGCGCCTCTCAGCAGCCAGCGGGCGCGGACCGACGAAGTCAAGCAGCTCGCGATGACACCGAAGCCGGCCGATCGTGACCACGGTCGGGCGAGCTCGACCGTGCTTGTCGGATCCATTGTCATCCTTGCCGGGGGGCTCGGCCGGCTGGGAATCGGTGCGTCCAGGCGCGACGGGGTCAGGGCCTGACGGCGGATCACGCCCGAACGTTCATGGTGCTGTGTTCGGGTTGTCCCAGAGGTAGGTGTCGTAGCCGTCGTCGACCGATTCACCTGCGGTGAGCGGCGTCGAGGTGTGGAGGACGAACGACCCGTCGTTTCCGACGAATCCCGTTCCGCTCCAGGGGAAGGGGTAGTCGAGGTCGAGGCCGTCGGTCGGGGTGTGGTCCGCCCAGATCGGCAGTTCGTATCGGGCCGTCGGATCGAGCCGGTCGGTGAGGAAGAACCGTGACGGCGGAGCGGGCCGCCCCTCGGCGGCGTGGTCTCTGCCCAACTCGGAGTCCGGGTACTCCTTGGTCACCAACCAACGCCCGTTGCTCGAGCCCCACGCATGGACGACCATGCCCAGGCCCGGCACCCGCGCCGTCGAGTTGGTCGCCGGATCGGCCACCCAGACGCCACCGGTCAGATAGCCGTACTGGATCCGATAGTCCATGACGAGGTAGCCGTAGACGACCTTACCGTCGTCGGTGGCCGCGGTGACCGACGGAAGCCGCTGGATGAGCGGGTTGAGGCCGGAGAACCGGATGTTGAGGTCGGTGAATTGGCCGGTCTGCAGATCGAGATGGGAGAACCTCCGTCCGAGCAATCCGAGCATCGGCCCGTCGGCGATCACCGCGTAGCGCCCGTTGTCGGATCGGCGTTCGACGCGCAAACTGTCGAAGAGTCCGACCCCCGGAAGGGTGAGGACGAGTGTCGGCTCGCCGCCCACGGGGCCGGCATAGAACTCGACCGGCGCCCCCGGGCTCTCCTCGCACCGGTAGAGCGCCCAATCGCCAACCACGTCTTGGCCGCAGTACGGCATCAACCCCGGAGGGAGCGGGAGTGGCTCAGCCTTCTGGATCCCGACTCCGGGCACGTACCGGCAGGCCGTGCACAGCTCACCCTCGGCGGTGTGGATCCAGGCGCTATCGGCAGCTCCGGCGCGGAACCCCATCACTCCCGAGTCTTGAGGAACGCTGAGCTCGATGTCGACGCTGAGGTCCGGGCCGAGGTCCGGCTGGGGGCTGCCGTCGGTCACCCTGACGGTGTCGCCCGTGGCCCGGTCGAGGAGGAACACGTCCAACGTCCCCGGCTCGTCCGCGTCGGCGGTCAGGCCGGCCTCGTCCGAGACGAATCCGACGTATCGACCACTCCGCGAGATCCTGACCGACGCCCTCCCCGCATAGTTCCTGACGGGTGCCTTTCCGAGCCGGACGAAGTGGTCGGGCAGCGGCTCGTCAGGGATCCGGGCACCGGGGTCCCCGCCGATTCCAGCGCCGAGCCCGAAGAAGCCCGGCGACCCACCGATTCCGCCGGTCGTGCAACCCGCTGCGACAGCGAGCGCCACCAATACGACCATCCACATCCGCCTCATATCCCTCTCCCCTGACACGGGCCCACTCGCCCCTGCTCCCGCCTCGGCATTGCCGAGATCCCACGCCGAGCGTTCCGCCGACGCCGCACGGTCTAACTGAACTTTTTTAACACGTCAACGATCGCCGCGAGTTCGTGGGCCGTGCTCGTCGGATGAATCCCAGTGTTTGCAGGGCCCTCCGAGCTGTCGGGGGCCACGGTGCCCGGTGGGCATCCCGATCTACGGCTGCATCGGTCGTCGAGCGCGACTAGAGAGATGTGCGTCGTCAACACCCACCTCATCGGAGGCGCCGCGTGTACCAAGTCCTCGCCACCACCCCCATGCCGGCGGTCGACGGTCATGTCGACGCCACCTACACGGATCGCAACGGCTGGTCCCAGGACCTGGGTGCGACGATCCTCCCGATGATGGTCGGCGACGACCAGTGCGGCCCGTTCGTCGTGCTCAGCTACGTCGCACCATCGGAAGAGCAGATGCCGCTGTCCTTCGCTCACGCGCACGCGTCGGACAACTGGCGGATCTCCGTTCGCGGCACCACGAACATGGGGCGTGACACCTACGAACAGGGCCAGTTCCGGTTCCACGA